>NZ_LGDB01000037.1:0-7607 GCF_001279655.1 Streptomyces sp. WM6372
CACCCCCAGCGCCCCCGTGAGGTTCTCCCGCCGCTCCCGGGCCCCCAGACCCGCCTGATCGGCCACCGGCCGGACCTGGCGCAGTACGGACGCCACCCGCGCGCGGACACCGCCCCGCCGCAGCCGCGCCGCGGCCGCCAGGGCGGTCCTGCGCGCCGGATCGTGCCCGCGCGCCCGCACCTGCCGCCGCGCCGAGGGCACGGGTACGAGGACCAGCTCCTCCCCCGCCGCCCCGGCGGCCCCACCCGTGCCGACCGCCCCCTCGACGGCCCTCCCGACGGCCGCGGCCAGGGCGGCACCGAGCGGCCCGGCCGCCCCGCGCTCCTTGTGCGCCAGTACGACCTCCCGTACGGCGCCCTCGTACGCGGCGGCCGCGTACACCACGGGCAGCCCCGCCGGGCCCGGAGACGGCCGCACACGGCCCGCCGCGGCCCCGCTCAGCGCCCGCGCGCAGTCGGCGCACAGCAGCACCCGGGAAGCCCCGCAGCCGCCGCAGCCGGCCGGCAGGACCAGCCCGGCGAGCTCCTGCCACCACCCCCGCATCCGCCCACTGTGCCGGGCCCGCCGCTCCCCCCGCCACCCCTGTGGACAACATCCGGCGGGTCGCGGAAAGGGCACCGAAACAGCCCCCCGCGCGCGCCGAACCTACGCCGAAATCACGGACGGAAGAGCAGGTCAGCCGGGGTAGACCGGGGCCCGGCCACCCGGCGCCACCGTGCGCCACTGCGCCCCCGGCGGCAGCCACACGATCCCGTCCTCGTCCGAGTGCGCGACCACCGGCTTCTTCTCGTCCTCCGTCGCCGCGACCGCGTCCAGCCCCGTCGCCCCGGGCAGGCTCGCCGCGACCATCGACCCGTCGGCCAGCATGTACCGGGCCTGCACGACCCCGCCGTTCTCCCGGCCCACCACCAGCAGCCGGCCGCGCGGCGCCCAGCTCAGCGCCGTCACGCTCGCCATCTGCGGAGCCGCCGGACGCAGCTCGCGCACCGAGACCGCCGCCGCGTCGCCCTTGCCCTCGGGCCGCTCGATCCGCCCGATGTACAGGTTCTTGCTGTTCCCGGACTGCACCAGCAGCGCGATCCGCACCCCGTCCGGCGACGCCTTCAGCGCGGTGATCCGCCCGCCGTCGAGTCCGGCCACGTCGATCTTCTGCGGGGCTCCGGTCCCGCCCGGCACCCGGTACAGGGCCGGATTCTGCGGATCCTGGTCCGCGACCCACAGGTCGCCCGCCGCGTCCCAGCTCGGCGTGCCCAGCCCGTTCGGCTTGGCGCCCTTGCCCGTCAGCACCGGCTGCGGCATGGGCCCGGCCGTCGTCAGGTTCACCAGGTACAGCCCGTGCCCGTCCTCGGAGACCACCGCCGCGCGCTTCTCGTCGTACGAGACGGCCGCGGACCCGACCTTGAACCCGGGGTTCCCGGCGCTCGGGGAGAGCGGCCCCGGCACCTGCTCGGGCCGGTACTGCTGGTCCTCACTGGTGACGTCGAGCTTCATCCGGACGAACCGGCTCTCACTGTCGACGTAGTACTGGTACTCGGGGGCCGGCGGCCGGTGGGCGATCGTCGCCGCGGCCGCGTCGGTCACCGAACACAGCGAGGACCGGTCCGAGCGCAGCAGCTCGACCCGCGCCATCCGCGACGACGTCAGGTCCTGCACCGTGTACATGAGTTGCGCGGCCATCTTCTCGCACTGCGGCTGCGCGACGTTGTCGACCTTGTCGTTGAGCGGCACCTTCAGCACGTTCTGCCCGTCGTACGCGAGGGACTTGGTGCCCTCCCGCAGTTCGGTGCCGGTCGGGAAGCTCGAAGTGACCACGGGCCCCAGCCACTTGGACGGACCGGCCAGCAGCGACTGCACGGTCTGCGTGGTGGGGTCCATCCGCGAGTCGGGATCGCTGCGCTGGCGCACGTACACGGGGTCGGCGACGAGGCTGCCGCCCGCGAAGTAGTACTTGTTGACCGGCATGTAGATGCGCTGGAAATCGGACTCGCTGAGCACGAGGCCGCTCGGCGGCGTCGCGATCCGCCACTGCTTGTTCTCCTGGACCAGCTGGATGTACTCCTCGTAACGCCGGCCCGGCGGCTCCGGCTGGTACGCGCTGCGCTCGTCCACCGTCGCGAGCTTCTTGCCGGTCATCTTCCAGCGGGGGCCCGGGGAGTCCTTCTCGTTGCCCACGGAGAACCGGTCGATGCCCGCGGACAGCACGGTGACGGCGGAACCGGGCTTCCAGTTCTTCGCCGCCTCCTCGGTGAGGTACTTGCGGGCGGTCTGGAGCTGCGGGTCATCGCTGGTCATGGCCTCCAGGAAGCCGTCGACGATGTCGGCCGGACCGGCCTTGTCGGCCGGCGGCACCCCGAACACCCGCACCTGCGAGTCGACGCCCTGCGAGGCCTTCACCTCGCGGATCTCGCCGTGGTCGGGCATGGAGGCGCAGCCCGCCAGCAGCAGCCCGGCCGCGCCGAAGGCGTACGCCCGCACCGCCCGCCACCGGCGGCGGCCGTCCCTGCGCACCCGTGCGGGCTCAGCGTCCACCTGCGCCATCCTCCTGTGCTGCTGTCTGCTCGGCGTCCGCACCGGTGTCGCCGGCGCCCTCCGGCACCGCCCGCTGTGCCGCCGCCCGGTCGGGAGCCGCCTGGTCTGCCGCCGCCTGGTCGGGATCGGCCGGACGGGCCACGACGCGGGACCCGCTGCCCGGCAGGGCCGTCGGGTCCGCGGGCACCGGCAGCGCACCGGCGACCGCCGACCGCGGCGGTATCGGCGACCGGTCGCCCCGGCCCGGGCCCTGCTGCGCCTTCGGGGCCACCCGCGAGCCCGCCGCGTCGGCCGCGGCCCTGGCCCGGTTGGACCGGGAATCCTCCGGCTCCAGCGGGATCGGGGACCCGCGCAGCGGCTCGTCGGCGGTCCGCGGCAGGGTCAGCCGGAACTGCGAACCGCCACCCGGCTCGCCCCACGCCTGGAGCCAGCCGCCGTGCAGCCGCGCGTCCTCGACGGCGATGGACAGGCCCAGGCCCGTACCGCCCGTCGTACGCGCCCGCGCCGGATCGGCCCGCCAGAAGCGGTTGAAGACGCGGGTGGCCTCGCCGGGCTTGAGCCCGACCCCGTAGTCCCGTACGGCCACCGCCACGGCCCCGCCCGCCGAAGCGAGCCGGACCACCACGTCGCGGCCCTCGCCGTGCTCCACGGCGTTGACGACGAGGTTGCGCAGCACCCGCTCCACGCGCCGGGAGTCGGCCTCGGCTATGACGGGCTGGGTGTCGCCCAGCACCCGGATCCGGGTGCCCTTGTGCTCGGCGAGCGGCTCGGCGCCGTCGATGACCCGGCGCACGACGTCCCGCAGGTCGATCGGCTCCGCCTCCAGAGCCGCGGCCCCCGCGTCGAACCGGCTGATCTCCAGCAGGTCCGCGAGCAGCGACTCGAAGCGGTCGAGCTGCCCGGCGAGCAGCTCGGCGGAGCGGGCGGTGATCGGGTCGAAGTCGACCCGCGCGTCATGGATGACGTCCGCCGCCATCCGTACGGTCGTCAGCGGCGTGCGCAGCTCGTGCGAGACGTCGGAGACGAACCGGCGCTGCATCCGCGACAGGTCCTCCAGCTGCTGGATCTTGAGCTGGAGGTTCTGCGCCATCTTGTTGAAAGCCTCGCCCAGACGGGCGATGTCGTCCTCGCCGGTGACCTTCATCCGCTCCTGGAGCCGCCCGGCGGAGAGCCGCTCGGCGATCCCGGCGGCCATCCGCACGGGCGTCACGACCTGCCGCACGACGAGCCAGGCGATCGCGCCGAGCAGCACGACCACGAACACGCCCGCGGTGGCGATGGTGACCTTGATGAGGTTGAGGGACTCCTCCTCCTGCGTGAGCGGGAAGAGGTAGTACAGGTCGTACGGGTCCCCGTTGATGTCGGTGAGCCGCTTGCCCACGACCAGCGCGGGCTCGGGCGCCTTGTCCCCGGACCCGGCGGTGTACCGGATCTGCGAGAAGGTCTTGAAGGTCCCGGTCGCGTGGTTGACGTCCCGGCGCAGCGCCGCGGGGACGCTCGCCGTCGGGTCCACGTTCCCGGAGGCCCGGGCGCCCTTGACGCCCGAGACGAACGGCCCGCTCGGCTGCCCGCCGGGCTGTCCGCCCGCATCGGGGCCGGCGCCGAGCGCGACCACCTCGAAGGCGGTCTGGCCGCCACTGGCCAGCTGCTTGACCAGCGAGTTCATCCAGGTACTGGCATCCCGGCCGACCTTGTTGTCGGTGGCATCGGGCCCGTCGACCGCCGAGGGCGCGTTGGCCTTCTCCTGCGCGACGGCGAACCCGCCCGCGGCCTGGCTCTGCGCGGCCTCCTCCTTGGCGTCGAGGAGCCCCTTGCTGACCTGGGCGATCACCACGAACCCGAGCGCGAGGACCACGGCCAGCGACATCAGCAGCGTCGCGGCGACCACGCGCAGCTGGATGTTGCGCCGCCAGAGCCGGACAGCCGGAAGCAGCGGGCGTCGTACGAGGCGTACGAACAACCGCAGCACAGGACCGCCCGGCGCTCCGTCGGCCATCTGACGGAGCTGCCGGCCTCCCCGCAGGACTCCTCGGCGGGAGCCGCTGTGGGGCTTGCCGGGCGTCACGTCAGCTCGGTCCGGCCTTGTAGCCGACACCGCGCACCGTCACGACGATCTCGGGGCGCTCCGGGTCCTTCTCGACCTTGGAGCGCAGCCGCTGCACATGCACGTTGACCAGACGGGTGTCCGCCGCGTGCCGGTAGCCCCAGACCTGCTCCAGCAGCACCTCGCGGGTGAACACCTGCCAGGGCTTGCGCGCGAGGGCGACCAGCAGGTCGAACTCGAGCGGGGTCAGGGCGATCGAGGCGCCGTCGCGCTTGACCGAGTGCCCGGCCACGTCGATGACCAGGTCACCGATGGCCAGCTGCTCGGGCGCGGGCTCCTCCGACCGGCGCAGGCGGGCCCGGATGCGGGCCACCAGCTCCTTCGGCTTGAACGGCTTGACGATGTAGTCGTCGGCCCCGGACTCCAGGCCCACGACGACGTCCACCGTGTCGCTCTTCGCGGTGAGCATGACGATCGGTACGCCGGACTCGGCCCGGATCAGCCTGCAGACCTCTATGCCGTCCCGTCCGGGCAGCATGAGGTCGAGCAGCACGAGATCCGGCTTCGCCTCGCGGAAGGCAGCCAGTGCCTTGTCGCCGTCCGCTACGAACGACGGCTCAAAACCTTCTCCACGCAGCACAATGCCGAGCATCTCGGCCAGCGCGGTGTCGTCGTCGACGACAAGGACTCGTCCCTTCATGCTTGACATCATCCCATTAGCTAATCGTTACCTGGCGGTGAGCTGTCCCACAGCCAAAAGGGCTGGAAATCGCCCCTCGGACCTGCGTGGAGATCAGGGCGACCAGTCTGCCCCGGATCCGCGCGACAATTGAAGGCGCGGGCCGCCGAAGATCCGGGGGGACGGCCGGTCCGCTCAACGTTCCCACGTGGCACGATGGCAGCCGAACAGGGGGTGTCTTGTGGGGCGGGCCGGATCAGGGATCGGCGTCCGGTGTCATGGATCGCAAGGCGCAGGAGGCGTCGACGCGGTGGGGGCACCTCCCAGTGGTAGCTGGGGGACGTCGGCGACCGACGAGAACGCGGCGAGGCGCGGCACCGGACACCGCGAGCCCGGCCCGACCCACAAGACACCCCCTGACGCCCCCCGCCCCGCAGTGCACGTGAAGGAGCGACGATGAACGACTCTCCGGGCTGGGCCGTGCCCGGACCCTCCCCGTCCGACGGCGATCGGCCGGGCGCACCCGACGGCCAAGGCGGCACCGAGGGCGCGCAGCCGCCCGCGCAGCAGCCGCCCGCCGGCGGGCCGAAGTGGTCCGCCGAGCAGCCGCCGCCCGGCGAGTGGTCCAGCCCCGGCACTCCCCAGGCACCCCAGACCCCGCAGCCGCCGCGGCAGCAGCCGCAGCCCGGCGCGGGCTGGGGATCGTACGCGGGCCCGCAGGGCGGCCAGGGCGGCGGCCAGTACGCCTACCCCGGCGGCCCCGGCCAGTGGGGCAAGCCCCCCGCCGCCAAGCCCGGAGTCATCCCCCTGCGCCCCCTGGACCTCGGCGAGATCCTCGACGGCGCCGTCGCCACCATGCGCAGCCACTGGCGCTCGGTCCTGCCGATCACCCTGGTCGTGGCCACCGTCGTACAGGTCATCAGCGTGCTCGTGCAGAAGTACACGCTCTCCGACCTGCCCGTCACCTCCAACGACGAACCGAGCGTGCGCGAGCTCGTCGACACCCTCGGCAGCAGCATGCTCGCCCTGGTCGCGAACGGGTTCATCCAGCTCATCGGCACCATCGTGGCCACCGCCATGCTCACGATGATCTTCAGCCGCGCCGTGCTCGGCCACAGCTCCACGATCGCCACCGCCTGGCGCGAGGCCCGCCCCCAGCTGCTCCGCCTGCTCGGGCTGACCCTCCTGCTGGGCATCGGCGGCGCCCTCCTCGTCGGCGTGCTGATCCTGCCCGGCATCGCCCTGCGCAGCATCGGCCTCGGCCTCCTCGGCGGCTTCGCCGCCCTCCCGCTCCTCCTCTGGCTCGGGATCAAGTTCAGCCTGGCCTCACCCGCGCTGATGCTGGAGAAGAGCAGCGTGGCCACCTCGCTGCGCCGCTCCTCGCGACTCGTCCAGGGCTCGTGGTGGCGCATCTTCGGCATCACCGCCCTGACCGGCCTCATCACCACCTTCGTCGCGGCCATCATCGTCTGGCCGCTGACCGCCGTCGGCCTCGCCATCGGCCTCGCCGACGCCGGACCGACCGCCCTGGAGAACGGCACCGCCGCCACCGGCTGGGCCGCGCTCATCCTCTCGGCGGTCGGCGCCGTCATCGCGCAGACCATCACCATGCCGATCCAGTCGGGCGTCACCGTCCTCCTGTACGTCGACCAGCGCATCCGCCGCGAGGCCCTCGACCTGGAGCTCGCCCGGGCCGCGGGCCTGGAGAACTACGGCTCGGACCCGGCCGCACCACCGACCGGAGGCTGACGCACCGATGATGAGTACGGGGGGCCTCATCACGCGCTCCGCGGCGCTCCTGCCGGCCGCGGAGAAACCACCGGTGACGACACCGCGCGACCCCGCCCGCGAGGCGGCCGAACGCGAACTGTCCAAACCGCTCTACCACCAGGACGACCCGGGCCTGCTCCAGCGCGCCCTGGACCGCTTCTGGGAGTGGGTCGGCAACCTCTTCGACCACGCCTCGGGAGCCACCCCCGGCGGCACCCTGGGCCTGGTCGCGATCGCCGCCCTGGTCATCCTCGGCATCGCCGCCCTGTGGTGGCGGCTCGGCTCCCCCCGCCGGACCGCCACCGGCACGACCGGGGTCTTCGACGACGCCCTGCGCAGCGCCGCCGACCACCGCACCGCCGCCGACGCGCACGCCACCGCCGGCCGCTGGACCGAAGCCGTCCAGGAGCGCATGCGGGCCGTCGTCCGCTCCCTGGAGGAACGCACCCTGCTCGACCCCCGCCCCGGCCGCACCGCCGACGAGGCGGCCGCCGAAGCCGCCGCCGCCCTCCCGGACCACGCCGAAGCCCTCCGCACCGCGGCCCGCACCTTCGACGACGTCCCCTACGGCGCCCGCCCCGCCAC
>NZ_LGDB01000038.1:0-7389 GCF_001279655.1 Streptomyces sp. WM6372
AGTGGAGCTGTTACGACACCGCCGTCCACGTGGCGAGCGATTTCACCGGGTACGCCACCCAGCTCACCGGGCGCTCGACCAGCGGGTACGCCCCCTTCGCCCCCCCCCCCTGCCCCCTCCTCCGGGTCCGCCGCGGGATCCCCCCGGTCCCGGACCACCGCCGGGCGGGCTCCCGCCCGCCCCACCACCGCGGCCGCGTTCCACAGCATCAGCGCCGTGACATCGGTCCTGCTGGGGCTCGTCGGGATCGGCGCGCTGCTCCACGAGCCGGTGCTCATACCGCCCCTGGCCGCCAGCGCCGCCCTCGTGCACAGCGCCCCCACCCTGCCCCTGGCCCAGCCGCGCGGTGTGGTCGTCGGCCACCTGCTGGGCACCGCCGTCGGCTACGGCGCCCTCGCCGCCGCCGGCAGCAGCGCCTGGGCCGCGGCCGTCGCGGCCGGGGCCACGCTCGCGCTGCTGATGGCCGCCCGCACCCCGCACTCGCCCGCCTGCGCCACCTCCGTCGTGATCGTGCTCCAGAGCCCGGACCCCGCCCGCTTCGTCCCCCTGCTCTTCGGCGCGACGGTGCTCCTCGTCCTGACCGGGTACGCCGCGTCGCGCATCCGGCGCAAAGCACCGAGGTACCCCGCCTACTGGTGGTGACCCTTCCGGTCGTCCCCCGTGCGTCCGCCGCGCGTCCGGCCGATGAATGCGCGGCGCTGCGGGAGTCTGAGAGGCAGGCAACCGGAGCGGGATCGGGAGAGGTGGAGTGATGAGCGACCTGCGCGACATCCTGGAACGGCACGTGGACAGCGGATCGCTGCCCGGGGCGGTGGGCCTGGTGGCCCGCGGCGACCGGGTGGAGGTGGAGGCCGTCGGCTCGGCCGACGTCGAGGGCACGGCTCCGATGGTCCGGGACTCGATCTTCCGGATCGCCTCGATGACCAAACCCGTGACGGCCGCGGCCGTCATGACGCTGGTCGAGGAGCGCCTGCTGGCCCTGGAGGACGAGATCGCGCCGTGGCTTCCGGAGCTGGCCTCGCCCCTCGTCGCCCGTACGCCCGCGAGCCCGCTCGACGACGTGGTGCCCGCCGACCGCCCGATCACCGTGTTCGACCTGCTCACCTCCCGCGCCGGGTACGGGTTCCCCTCCGACTTCTCGCTGCCCGCGGTCGCGCCGCTGGTCGACGAGCTGAAGCAGGGGCCGCCGCAGCCGCAGCACACGGCGGCGCCGGACGCCTGGCTGAAGGCGCTGTCGGGCATTCCGCTGCTGTACCAGCCGGGCGAGGCCTTCCTGTACAACACCTGCTCCGACATCCTGGGCGTGCTCATCGCCCGGGTCTCGGGGCAGTCCCTGCCCGAGTTCATGGCCGAGCGGATCTTCGAGCCGCTGGGCATGGCGGACACCGGGTTCTGCGTCCCGGCCGCCGACCTGGGCCGGTTCACGACCTTCTACCGCGAGGGCGATGGCGGCCTCGAACCGGCCGACGCCCCGCACGGGCAGTGGAGCAGCCTCCCGGCCTTCCCCTCCGGCGCCGGCGGCCTGGTCTCGACCGCCGACGACTGGTGCGCGTTCGGCCGGATGCTGCTCGCGGAGGGGGCCCTGGACGGGGGCCGCGGCCGGCTCCTGTCGGCCAAGTCGGTGCAGCGGATGACCACCGACTGGCTGACCCCGGCCCAGCGGGCCGGCGGCGAGCTGTTCCTGGAGGGGCAGGGCTGGGGGTTCGGCGGCTCGGTGGACGTCACGACCCGCGATCCGTGGAACGTGCCGGGGCGGTACGGCTGGATCGGCGGCACCGGAACCGCCGGCCACATCACCCCGTCCACCGGCGCCGTCTCCGTCCTGCTCACCCAGCGGGCGATGAACAGCCCGACCCCGCCCGCCGTGCTGCGCGACTTCTGGACGTACGCGGCCGACGCCTGAGCCACCTGGACCTCGTGGAGGGCAGGGTTCCCCTCAAGGACGGATACACGGCCCGGCACAGCAGATCAGACGAGGCAGGAATGACCACGAAGTTGACGTTCGACGGCGACTGGTGCGCGACGGCGACGGACGAACCGACGCGCATCACCCCCCGCTTCACCGGTGACGCCTCCGTCGACATCGCGCCCTACGCGGATGTGCCGGAGCGTGAGCGCTTCTTCGCGGACACCTTCGGCAGCCAGGAGGTGCTGTGGGACGCGCCCGACGTCCTCCGGTTCGACAGGGACAGCCGCGAGCTGGTCGCGGCGCGGTTCCACTGGCCGGAGGAGTCCGCCTCCGCCGCGGAGGTCGCGCGCCTTCCCCTTCTCCCCGAAGTACGCCCGGGCGGGCTGCGCGCCGATGAGGCCCGCGACTTCCGGCACGAGCGGTGCTCGGTGCTGTGCCGGGCCCCCGGGGACGCCGTGCTCACCGGCCTGCGCGACCTCGACGTGCTGGACGAGCCGCTGGATGCCCGTATCGGCATCGCACCCGATGTCGCCCTCCTCGTCCAGCGCGGCGCCGTCGTCGGCTGGAGCCTCACCGATCCCGCGCAGTATCTGACCGACAGCTTCGTCGAACCTGATCCGGGCCCGCCGTCCGCCGCCACCCGCCGCCTGCTCACCGAGTGCCTGGACCTGGTCACCACGCCGGTGGTCGAGGACGTGGTGGACGGCGAACCGACTGCCCTGGCCCGGCTGCGGGCCGCCGACGAGGCCCTGCGAGCACAGCGCGAGGACCGGCACCGGGCCGACGCCCTGCTCCGGCTGATCGCCACCTATGTGGAGGACTACGGGACCGGCTAGGCCATGTCCTTCGGATCAGGCCGGACGACTGCGCCGCACCGTTGACCGGCCTGATCCACAAGACATGGCCTAGAGGCGGACGCTCCAGTCGACCGTGGACTTCAGGGTGCGGGCGATCTTCGGGTCGCGGACCGAGGGGGTGCGGTCCTCGGCCGTGACCGACAGCTTGTGCGTGCGCAGGTCGAAGAGCCACAGCTCGGCGACCGCGACCTCGGTGCGGCCCGCGAACCGCTTCAGCTCCCGGCCGTCGAGGTACCAGCGGACGTCGAGCTGCCGGCCGTCCGCACCGGCCAGCCGGGGTACGGAGACCTTCGCCGTGTTGCGCAGCCGCAGGGTGCGGCCGGTCGGGGTGAGCGGGGCCGCGGGCTTCGCGTGCTGGTAGAAGCCGGCGATCATCGCCTCGGTGCCGGGCAGGTTGAAGGGCTTGCCGAGCACGCGCATGATCGAGCCGTCGGTGGGCCGGTACAGGCCGGTGACGTAGTAGCCGCCGCCCTCGTACGCCCCGACCGTGCCGCCGTCGGGCGATTCGGCGCCGAGCCACCGGTACCACTTGGCCCGCTCCGCGGCCATCCGGTCGGCGGGCAGCGTGGAGGTGTTGGAGTCGGCGGGCTCGGGGCCCTCGTACTTCTCGTACCCCGGGGTGTCCGGGTAGAAGTACTCGTCGGCGAGCTTGCCCAGGGAGTGCCCCGTCTCGTGGATGGCCACCTGGCCGGATTTCGCGTTGCCGGCGGAGGCCGTCGATATCCCCTCGTAGCCGAGGGTGGCGCTGGGCTCGTTGTACCCGGCCCCGCCGTACTTGGTGCTGTGGGAGAGGACCAGGACCAGGTCGGCCGCCGGCGCCTTCGCCACGTACGCGTCCACCTTCGGCTGGTCGATGCAGAGCAGCCGCTCGATGCCCTCGCACCAGAAGTACGAGCCGAGGGCGGTGTCGCGGACGGTGGCCGGCGTGGGGTCGCCGGAGACGCCGGAGTCGTGGGAGACGGCGTCGACCGTCCAGACGTTGAAGAGGTTGCGGTACGTGGAGTACGGCTCGACGGCGGTGATCTCGGCCCATTTGGCCCGGGCGTCGGCGTGGAACCGGTCCTGCTCGGCGGCGGTGTACCCGTCGCCGATGACGACGATGTCGAGGCGGTCGGCGGTCGAACCGTTGTCGACCAGCTTGGCGACCTCGCCGTCGGCCGCCCGCTCGGCTTCGGAGAGCTGCGGGGCCCTCTTCGCCTGCCCGGCGGCGGGGACGCGGATGTGGCCGGATCCGGCGGCCGTGCCGTCCTCGGGCCCGGGTATCTCCACCTGGGTCCCGGTACCGGCCCCGCTGCCGGCCTTCGCCGGCGACGGTATCGGCGGCGGCGCCGCGGCCGCCGTGCCGAGTGGGCCCGCGGCCAGCAGCAGGGCCGTCGTACAGGCCGCGGCCAAGGCGGCGCGCAGCGTCAAGCGGAGGGACGCGTCCATGGAGTTCTCCCCGGGAAGAGGCCGGAAGTCACCGGAAGTTAAGCGGCGCGATAAGTGCGCTGAACCGATTGCTTAAACTAGGGGGCGCACGGGACGTGCGCAATGGCCAGCCACCCCTGCACCATGGGGAGTTGGAGCGACCAGGGGGTCTTCATGGACGAACCGGCCGAGATCGGCCGCAGGGTTCAGCGCATGCGCGCCGAACGCGGGCTGACACAAAGGGCGTTGGCGGAGCCCTCGTACACCTCCGCCTACATCTCGACCCTGGAGTCGGGCAAGGTCCGGCCCTCCGAGACGGCACTGCGCTTCCTCGCGGAGCGGCTCGGCACCTCGTACGAGGAGCTCGCCACCGGGCGCCCCGCCCACCTGGCCACCGAGCTGCGCCTCGCCCTCACCGACGCCCAGCAGACGCTGGCCACGGGGGCCGCCGCCGAGGCGGCCGTACGCTACCGGCAGCTGCTGGCGGACGCGGAGCGGCTCGGCCTCGACGCCGAACGGGCGGAGGCGCTGCTGGGCCTCGGCGACTGCGCGCTGGAGGCGGGGGAACTCCCGGACGCCATCGGCCGCTTCGAGGAGGCCGAGCGGCTGCTGGCCGACGAGCCGCTCCCCCGCCGGGCCCGCCCGATCCGCGGCCGGGCCGTCGCGCACCTGCTCGCCGGGGAGCTCCGCTACGCCTGCTACCTGCTCGAATCCGCCATCGACGAGCTGAACGCGAGCGGGCTGGCCGATCCGGAGGCACTGGTGCTGCTGTACGCCGCCGTGATCGGCCCGTACATCGACATGGGCGCCCACGCCCGGGCCGCGCACGCGGCCGAGCTGGCCCTGTCGCTGGCTCCGCAGGTGGCCGATCCGGCGCTGGTGGCGGGGATGCACCGGCAGGTCGCGCGTACGTTCCTCGCCGCGGGGCGGCCGGCGGACGCCGATGCCTCCCTCGCCAAGGCACAGGCGATCTACCGGCAGCTGCGGCTGCGGACCGATCTGGCGCACTGCCACTGGATGCGCGGCTACGTACTGGCGCAGAACGGCGATCTGGTGGCGGCGGAGGCGGAGTTGCGCACCGCCCGGGGCATCCTCGCGGCCCGGCGGGCCGCCCTGTACACGGCGCAGGTCGAGGTGGAGCTGGCCGACGTACTGCGCCGGCTGGGCCGCTGTGAGGAGGCCGCCGAGCTGCTCTCCGGGCTGCTGGAGCTGGGCGACAGCCACGGCGCCGTGCACGCGGGCGGGGCGCACCGGCTGCTCGGGCTGATGGCCGAGGAGCGCGGGGAGAGCGAGTCCGCCGAGGAGCACTACGTCCAGGCGCTGACCCTGCTGGAACGCAGCGGGGCCAGCGGGGATCTGGCCGATCTGTGCCGGCTGCTGGGCGACCTGCTGCGGCGTACGGGCCGGATCGAGGCCGCGTTGGACGCGTACCGTACGGGGCTGGGCCACCGCGCGGCGCCGGGCACCACCACACTGGGCCCGGCGCCCGCGTCACCGCCGCGGCGGTGACGCGGGCGCCGGGGCGCGGCCGGGTCAGTGGTTCTCGGTGGGCCGGAGGTCGCGCGGGATCATCGTCCACGTCGTGGCCGCCGCGGCCACCGCGAGGAGGCCCGCGATGAGGAAGGCCGGCGTGATGGCGAGGGTGTAAGCCTGGGAGGCGGCCTCGATCAGGCCCTTGCCCACCGTGCCGCCCAGCCGTTCGGCGATGTGGGCGGCTTCGCCGACGGACTCGCGGACGGCCTTGGCGGTGGCGCCGTCCAGGTCGAGGGCCGGCAGGTTGCCGCGGTACAGGACGGCCGCGGTGCTGCCGAGGATGGCGACGCCCATGGCCGAGCCGAGTTCGTAGCAGGTCTCCTCGATGGCGGCCGCGCTGGAGACCTCGTCCGCGGGCGCGGCCGAGATCAGCGTGACCGAGGCGACGGTGGTGGCGATGCCCGCGCCCAGGCCCATGATCGTGAGGGCCACGGCGAAGGCCGGGTAGCCGAGCTCGGTGAACTGCTGGAAGGTCCAGGGCAGGGCCATGCCGGCGGCCAGGACCACCAGTCCCGCGCCCAGCACGTGCCGGATCGCGAAGCGCTGCATCAGCGTGGGGGCCACCATCGACGCGCAGATCAGGGCGAGCGGGGCGGGCAGCAGGCGCAGTCCCGCTTCGAGCGGGGTGTAGCCCTGGCCGTACTGGAACCACTGCGTGACGAGGAAGAGGATCGCGCCCATGCCGACCATGGGCAGGAAGATCGCGGTGGCGGCGACGCTGAAGGCGGGCTTGGCGAACAGCCGGACCTGGAGCAGCGGGTTGTCCACGCGCAGCTGACGGCGTACGAAGACGGTCAGCGCGACGGCGGCCAGGGCGAGCAGGGCCCACGGGAGCGGATCGGCGGCCCCGCTCTTGCCGAGCTGCTTGATGCCGCCCGCGAGGGCGAGCATGCCGACGATCGACTGGCCGACGCCCCACCAGTCCCAGCGGCCGCCGCTGCGCGGGGAACGGGATTCGGGGAGGTAGCGCAGGCCGGCCGCGACGATGACCGCGGCGACGGGGAGGTTCAGGAGGAAGGCGGAGTGCCAGCCGTAGTCCTGGACGAGGAGCCCGCCGACGACCGGGCCGAACGCCATGCCGCCGCCGAAGACGGCCGCCCAGACGGCGAGGGCGAAGGCCCGCTCCTTGGCGTCGGTGAACACGCTGCGCAGGATCGACAGGGTGGACGGCATGATCGCGGCGCCGCCGATGCCGAGGAGGGCGCGGGCCGCGATCACGTGCCAGGCCTCGGTGGAGAAGACGGCGATGAGGGAGGCGACGGAGAAGATCGCGAAGCCCGCCATGAGCAGCCGCTTGCGGCCCCACCGGTCGCCGAGTGCGCCGGCGGTGACGAGCAGGCCGGACAGGGCGAGCGCGTAGACGTCGATGATCCACAGCTGCTGCACGGCACCGGGCTGGAGGTCGCCGACGAGGGAGGGGAAGGCCACGTTGAGGATCGTGGTGTCCATCGAGATCAGCAGCAGGCTGCCGGAAAGGATGGCGAGGACGATCCACCGGCGCGGGTCGAGTGGGGCGGGGGCGGTGGGGCGGCGGGCGTGCATGGGGTTCCGTTCAGGTGAGCGGGCGGGGAGGCCCACCGCTTCGCACAACGATGAGCCTCCTTCGCCCCGAATGATACATCAACGTCTCATTCGGGGCGAAGGAGGCTCACACTCTGGGCACACCCGTACGCTGTTTCACGC
>NZ_LGDB01000039.1:0-6680 GCF_001279655.1 Streptomyces sp. WM6372
GCGGCCCTCCCCCGTCCCCTTCCACCTCACGGAGACCAGCCATGGCCACCACCACTGACATCCTCGCCGAGATCACCGGCATGCTCGTGGAGATCCTCGGCGACGAGTTCCTTCTCGCGGAGGAGGTCACCATGAGTACGAGCTTCAACGAGGATCTCGCCCTGGAGAGCATCGAGTTCGTCGCCCTCGCCGAGCTGCTGCACGAGCGCTACGGGTCCGAGGTGGACCTGATGGGCTTCCTCGCCGAGAAGGACATGGACGCGATCCTCGCCATGTCGGTCGGCGAACTCGTCACCCACATCGGCCGGATCACCCACGCCTCCCTGGCCCGTACGTCGTCGGCGGCCGCGACGGCCCCTGCGCCGACGGCCCGGGCGACGAGCGCCCCGGCATCGACGGCATTGACGGCACCGGCCGCGGCGGCCTCCGCGCCGACGGCCGGCTGAGCCCGCCATGGCCTTCGTCCCCGCGGGTCCCCTCCGCTTCCACGTCCAGCGGCTCCCGGCCACCGCCGGGGCCGCCGGTCCCGACCGTCCCGTCGTCGTGTTCCTGCACGGGCTGGTCGTGGACAACCTGTCCTCCTTCTACTGCCCCCTGGCCGTCCCGGTCGCGAGGGCGGGCCACGAGGCCGTCCTCTACGACCTCCGCGGCCACGGCCGCTCCGAGCGCCCGGCCACCGGCTACGACAGCCGGACCGCCGTACGGGACCTGGTGTCGCTGCTCGGCGCGCTGGGCCTCGGGCACCGCCCGGTGCACCTGGTCGGCAACAGCTACGGAGGCACGCTGGCCTTGCACGCGGCCCTCGCCCGCCCGGACCTCGTCGCCGGGCTGACGCTGCTCGAACCCCCGCTCAGCGGGGCCTGGGTGGAGAACATGGTGGACACCCTGTCGGCGGCCGCGCTGAGCCTGGAGGACAGCCCGGTCCCCGCCGAGCTGCTCACCCTGCGACTGCGCAAGGCCGCCAACCTCACCTCGATCGCCGACGAACTGCTGAACCGGACCAGCCTGATCGACGACATCGCGGCGAGCCGCACCTTCACGGCCGCCGACTTCGCCCGGCTGGGCTGCCCGACGCTGATCGTCTGCGGCGAGCACTCGGAACTGGTGCCGGGAGCGGTGGAGTTGGCCCGCCGCGCGCCCCGCGCCACGATCGAGATCCTGCCCGGCCTCGGCCACGACGTACTGAAGGAGAGCAGCGGGGTCCTGCGGGAGACCGTGCTCGCCCATCTCGAAGCGACGGCGGCGGGGGCGGTGCGCGGGGCGCGCGCCCCGCGGGCGGGAGCGCTGGTCCGATGAAGGTGCTGTTCACGGTCCCGCCGCTGGCGGGGCACGTCAATCCGACGGTGGCGGTCGGCGCCGAACTGGCCGCGCGGGGGCACGAGGTGGCCTGGACCGGGCCGGCCGGGGCACTGGCCCGGCTGCTGCCCGCGCACGCCCGGGTACTGCCGGCCGGGGACGAGGCGGGCGGCGGCTACGCGGCCCTGCACGAGCGCTGGCGCGATCTGCGCGGGGTGGGGGCGCTGCGCTTCCTGTGGGAGGAGGCGCTGGTGCCGCTGGGTCTGGCGATGGTGGCCGGGGTGACGCAGGCCGTGCGGTCCTTCGAGCCGGATCTGCTGGTCGCCGACCAGCAGGCGCTGGCCGGCCCGGTGGTCGCCCGCCGACTCGGGATCCCCTGGGCCACCTCGGCCAGCACGTCGGCCGAACTGACCCGCCCCTTCGCCGATTTCCCGAAGGTCGGGGAGTGGGTCTCGGGGCAGATATCCGGCTTCCTCTCGGCCTGCGGGATGCCGGAAGCGGACTGGGATCCGCGGTTCTCCGAGCGGCTCGTGATCGTCTTCTCGACCCCGGAACTCGTCGGCGTCGGCCAGGTGTTCCCGGCCCATCACGCGTTCGTCGGACCAGCCTTCGGGGCCAGGCCCGCCGCTCCGTACTTCCCGTGGCAGCGGCTGGATCCGGAGCGGCGGCGGGTGCTGGTCTCGCTGGGCACCCTCAACCAGGAGGCAGGCGGGCGGTTCTACGCCACCGTGCTGAAGGCCGCCGAACGGCTGGCCGATGACGTCCAGTTGGTGCTGGCCGCTCCCGCGTCGCTGGTCGGGCCGGCGCCGGGGAACGTACTGCTCCAGGAGCGGGTGCCGCAGCTGGAACTGCTGCCGCATCTGGACGTCGTGGTCAGCCACGGCGGGCACAACACCGTCTGCGAGGCGCTCGCGTACGGGCTGCCGCTGGTGGTCGCGCCGATCCGGGACGACCAGCCGATCGTGGCCCGGCAGGTCGTCGAGGCGGGGGCGGGGGTGCGGGTGCGCTTCGGCAGGACCCGGGCCGAGGAACTGTGTGACGCGCTCACGGCCGTGCTGGACGATCCCGGCCATCGCCGGGCCGCCCGGCGGATCCAGGCCTCCTTCGCCGCGGCCGGCGGGGCCGCCGCCGCGGCCGACCGGTTGGAGAAGCTGTCATGACACCTCCCCCCTTCCACCGGGTCCGGTGGACCTCCGCGCTGACCCTGGTCGCGCTCGGCGCGGGTACGGTGCGCGCCCGCCGCCGGCTGCGGGCGATCCCCGTACTGCCCGCGCCCCCGTCCGCGGCGGACGGGCTGCCGCGTGCCGCGGGGTGGCGGCTGCTGACCGCGCGCGGGGTCGAGGTCGACCCCGCCACGTTCCTGGCCGCCTGCGCGCACGCCGACCGGGAGGGCCTGCGGGTGCTGGACCTGCTGCCGGCCGATCTCGCCGTCGAGCGGGCGCTCGGGCTGCTGCGGCTGGTCGACCCGGCCGGGTACCGGGAGGACCGGCTCGCGGAGGGGCGCGGGGCGGGGTACGCGGTGCTCGTCGCCGACGAGGTGCTGGCGAGGGCGGGGGTGGACCTGGGCGGTACCGGCCCGGACGCCGCCGGCCGGGAGCCCGCCGATCTCCTGGCGCTGACCCGCCGTTTGAAGGAGTACGCCGCCGACTCCACGGGCCTGGCCATCGCCCCCGCCCTGTCCGTCGGCCGGGCCGGGGATCCGGCCGGGCCGGTACGGGCGGCCGAGCTGCGGGCCCAGGGGCTCCCGCCGGGGGTGCTGGCCGCCGCGCAGTTCGCCGGGCTGGGACTGCTGGCCGGGCTCGCCGGGCGCCAGGGCCGGTGGGGTGCGGCGGCGGCCGGACTGTACTGGCTGCAGCCCTACCTGGTGCTCGGGGGGCCGGGCGCCCCGCTGCGCCCCGCCGACCTCCCCGGGGCCACCGCCGCCCGGCCGGCGCGCTCCCTCGGCGCCGCCGCACGTACGGCCGCCGCGGTCCTGCGTACGCCCGCCGGCCCGGACGCGGACTCCGGCGCCGACACCGCCCGCGCGGCCGCGTACCGGGCCGAACTGGCCTTCGGTACCGACCGGTTCCTGGAACCGCGGCGGACGAGCTGCCCCTGGTGCGGCTCCCGGCAGCTCCTCGTACGCGTCCGGGTGCCCGATCTCCTCCAGGCCAAGCCCGGCCGGTTCACCCTGGAGCAGTGCGCGGACTGCCGCCACGTCTTCCAGAACCCCCGACTGACCCTGGACGGGCTGGAGTTCTACTACCGGGACTTCTACGACGGGCGCGGCGGGGAGGGCGCCGGGACGGTCTTCGGACGGCTCGGTGACTCGTACCGCAAGCGCGCCGAGATGCTCCGCCCGCACACGGTGGACGCCCCGGCCTCCTGGCTCGACGTCGGGACCGGCCACGGCCACTTCTGCAACGCGGCGCGGACCGTCTGGCCGGACACCCGCTTCGACGGGCTGGACATGGGAGACGGGGTCGGCGCGGCCGAGCGGCGCGGCTGGGTGGAGACCGGATTCCAGGGCCAGTTCCCGGAGTTCGCGGAGAAACTGGCCGGCCGGTACGAGGTGGTCAGCATGTACCACTACCTGGAGCACACCCGGGACCCGCTCACCGAGCTGGACACCGCCGCCGCCGTCCTCGCTCCCGGCGGGTTCCTGGCGATCGAGCTGCCCGACCCCGAATCGCGGATGGCACGGCTGCTGGGCTCCGCGTGGCTGCCGTGGTTCCAGCCGCAGCACCAGCACCTGGTCCCGGCGTCGAACCTGCGCGAGGCACTGGCCGCACGCGGGTTCACCGTCCTGGCCGAGGAGCACGGCGCCGCCCACCAGGGCAACGACTTCTTCGGCGCGGTGGCCCTGACCACCACCCGGCTGGCTCCGGATCCGGACCGCCCGTGGGCTCCCCCGGCCACGCGCCGCGGGCGGGCGCTGGCACATGCCGTACGGGCGGCCGCGCTGCCCTGCTTCGCCGGGGCGGCGGCGCTCGACGCGCTGCGGACGGCCGTGGCCCGGCGGACGGACGGCGGGAACGCCTACCGGCTGCTGGCCCGCCGGGACGACCGGTTGCCGACGGCCGTCGGGGAGGACCGGTGACGGCGGCCCGGACCGGCGCCTCGCCGCGGGGCGGCGGCGGGGCGCCCGCAGGCTCCGTCCCCGTCGGATCCAAGCGTGTCGCTCCCGTCCCCGTCGGCACCCCGCCCGTCGGTCCCGTACCGCCGGGGCTGGCGCGCAGGGCCACCGCCGATCCGCTCTTCCGGCTCGTCGCCTACGCCCTGGAGGCCGCGCACGGCCGGCCGCCCACCGCCGTCTGGAGCGCCCCGTACGCCTTCCACCTGGGCTCGCCCGGGCTGGTCGCGGCGGCCGGCTGGCCGGTGGCGGCCGCCGCCGCGCCGCGTACGGACGGCCTGGTGCGGCTCAGCTCCCTCGGGCACCCCGCCGACAGCTGCGATCTGCCGCTGACCCCGGACGGGCCCCCGCCCGCCGCCCCCGCCTGGGCCGTCCGCCCGTACGCCCTGCTGCGGGCGCTGGCCCGCGCCGGCTACGGGCGCGGGGGGACCGACCTGCACCTCCAGGGCTCGCTCACGGAAGCCGCCGGGCTGGCCACGGCGGAGCCCGCCGACTGTGCGATGGCGCTCGCGGTGGCCGACGTACACACCCCGGCGGACACGGAACCCGACCGGGACGGGCTGGCCCGGCTGCTGGCGCGGGCGCTGCCGGACGGCGACGACGCGCTGCGCAGGGCGGTGCTGTTCGCCCGGCCCGGCCAGGCCCTGCTCCTGGACACCGGGGAGGAGCGGCGTCACGTCGCCTTCGACCCGGCGGCTTCGGGGACTCGGCTGGTGCTCCTCGCCGTCCGGGGCGATCCCGCGGAGCGGGCGGCCGAGCTGGCCCGGGCGGTGTCCTGCGCCCGCCGGGCCGGGGCGCTGAGCGCCTGGCCGCCCGGACGGCGGCCGGGGCGGAGCGTGCTGGTGCTGCTGCCCGCGTCGCGCCTGACGGCGGTACGGGCCGCGGTGGCGGAGGAGTTCCGCGGCCGGGGCCGGCCGGTACCGCGGTTCCTGAACATCGCCGTGGCCGGTGCGGCCCGGCGGGAGGAATGAACCACCCACGAGGAACGAACACCCACACCGAGGAGGAACCGCTCATGCCCTCACCCCTGCCCGCCACAAGACGCAGGGCCCGCCGGTCCGCGCTCGTGGCCGCACTCGGCTCGCTCTGCCTGCTGGGCGCGTTCACCGTGGCCAACTCACAGGCGGCCGAGTCGGACCCGGCGACCCCGCGTACACCGGTGGCCGCGGCCGCCCTGCCGGCCTACGACCACGTGGTGGTCGTCGTCTACGAGAACAAGCAGTACGGCGAGATCATCGGCAGCGCGAACGCCCCGTACGTCAACCAGCTCGCGAACGGCGGCGCCGGCCTGACCGGCATGAAGGCGCTGACCCACCCCAGCCAGCCGAACTACTTCAACCTGTTCTCCGGCGCCACCCAGGGCATCACCGGGGACGGCTGCTACACCCCGCAGTCGATGAGCGCGGCCAACCTCGGCCAGGAGCTGATCGCGGCCGGGAAGACCTTCGCGACGTACAACGAGGACCTGCCGGCCGAGGGGTCCACCGCCTGCACCAACGGCCAGTACGCGCAGAAGCACAACCCGTGGTTCGCCTTCAAGAACGTACCGCTGAATACGGGCAAAACCTGGACACAATTCCCGCAGAACAACTTCGCGGCGCTGCCGAACCTGTCCTTCGTCGTCCCGAACCAGTGCAACGACATGCACTCGTGCTCGGTGAACACGGGTGACACGTGGACGAAGAACAACATCGACGCGTACGCGCAGTGGGCGAAGGCCAACAACAGCCTGCTGGTGCTGACGTGGGACGAGGACAACTACCTCGGCTCCAACCAGATCGCCACGGTGTTCTACGGGGCGAAGGTGAAGACCGGCAAGTACGCCACCGCCTTCAACCACCACCACCTGTTGCGCACCTTCGAGGACCTGTTCGGCACGGCGACGCACGCGGGCAACGCGGCGAACGTCCAGCCGATCACGGAGGTCTTCGACGGCTCCACGACCCCGACGCCGACTCCCACGCCGACGCCGACTCCCACCCCGACCCCCACGCCCACCCCGACCCCCGGTGACCTGAAGCTGGCCAACCCCGGACCCCAGACCTGCAAGTTCAACCAGACCTGCACCGTCCAACTCACCGCCACCGGCGGCAAACCCGCCCTCCGCTACACCGCCACCGGACTCCCCTTCGGCCTCACCATCGACACCGACACCGGCCGCATCACCGGCAAACCCTGGACCACCGGAACCCTCCAGATCACCGCAACCGCCACCGACTCCACCACAGCCACCGCCACCACCACCTTCCCCCTCACCATCAACTGGTTCTGA
>NZ_LGDB01000040.1:0-6379 GCF_001279655.1 Streptomyces sp. WM6372
CCGTCAGCAGCAGCCCGACCCCCGCCGCCACCACCGCCCGCGCCCTGCGCCGCCCCCGGTCGGCAGCACCCGCGTCACCGGCCTGACCGCCCTGACCGGCCTCGACGGCGATCCGCTCCCGCCGATGGGTCGTTTCGGCAGCCCCCGCCCCGACCGGCCGCCGCGGCGGCGGAACGAACACCTGCGTGTCCTCGGAGGTCGGGTACGCCACCGCCCGCATCTCCGCGATCAGCTCCTCCGCGGTGGGCCGGTCCGCCGGTTCCTTCGCCAGGCACCGCGCCACGAGCGGTACGAGCTGCTCCGGCAGCCCGGTCAGATCGGGCTCGGCGTGCACGACCTGGTACGCCACCAGGTAGTGGCTGTCGGAGTCGAACGGCCCGTGCCCCGTCGCCGCGTGGACGAGTACGGCGCCCAGCGCGAAGACGTCCGCGGCCGAGCCCACCTCCCGCGGCCGCTGGAACTGCTCCGGCGCCATGTACGGCGGCGTCCCGATCAGCTTTCCCGTCTCGGTCCGCAGATCGCTGTCCGCCGGCCGCGAGATGCCGAAGTCGATGACCCGCACCCCGTCCGGTGCCATCAGTACGTTGCTGGGCTTGAGGTCCCGGTGGACGACCCCCGCCCGGTGGATGTCCCGCAGCGCCTCCGCCAGCCCGGCGGCGAGCCGGGCCAGCTCGGCGGGGTCCAGCACCCGCTCCCGTACGCGCTCGGCCAGCGTCGGGGCGTCGATGAACAGGGTGGCCATCCACGGCCGTTCGGCATCCGGATCGGCGTCCACGACGGGCGCGGTGAAGGCCCCGCTCACCCGCCGCGCGGCGGCGACCTCCTGCCGGAAGCGGGCCCGGAACTCCGGATCGACCGCGTGCTCGGCATGCACGATCTTGACGGCGAGTTTCAGCCCCGAACCGGAGGTGGCCAGATGGACGACGCCCATCCCGCCGGAACCGAGCACCGATTCCAGCCGGTACTGGCCGGCGTACTCCGGAAAGCCCACGTAGTCCGCGCGCAGCGAATGCACCGCTCAACCACCCCCGCCGGAGCCTAGTCGATGGGCCGTACGAATCTCCAAGGGTCCTGCTACCCTGCGCGAGTTGCGCACGGCAACACCCGTGGGGGGAGATTTCACATGTCCATGGAGAACGATTCCAGCCAAGTCCAGAGCCTGGCCACCGGCTCCGGATTCCAGACGTTTCCGGTCGCTCCGGGGTACCGCGTGAACGTCCGCAGCGGCCCGGGGACGAACTACTCGGTCATCGACACCCTGCCGTACGGCGCGAGCGTCTCGATCCGCTGCCAGTGCGACGGCACGACCGTCTCGGGTCCGTACGGCACGTCGGACATCTGGGACTGCATCGGCAACGGCCGCTTCGTCTCCGACGCGTACGTCAAGACCGGCGCCGACGGCTACGTCGCGAACCGCTGCAGCTAGGCCCCTGGGGCCCCGGGGCCGCCTGCCGCCCGTCTGCCACGTGAGACGACCCCGGCCGGTCCGGCTCGGCGAGGGATAATCGCCGGTGTGAGCGACGACGACCAGCGAGACCAGATCCCCGCCGAGCCGGCCCCGAAGACCCCTGCGGCCCCCGCGGCCGCCGCGGCCCCGGCCGGGCCTGAGCCGGAGCCGATCCGCTTCTTCGACACGACCTGGGTGAACCACGACGGCGGCTACGCCCTGCGACGCGTCGCCGTCGGTGTCGGCTCGATCGTCACCGCCGTCGCCGCGGCCGTGCTGCTGCGCCTCTCCTACGAGGGCCTGGAGATCGGCAACGTCGGCCCGTTCCTCAGCATCTCCGTCGTCGTCCTCTTCGCGATCGCCAGCGCCATCGCCTTCGCCAAGACCTGGGACTCCTTCAGCCGGCGTCCCGCCCCGTCCTCCGACGAGGCCGCCCTCAAGGGCCTGAAGACGATCGGTTTCATCGGCTCCCTCATCGCGTACTTCCTGCGCTGCTTCTTCGAGGCCCCCGGCGAGAAGCTGCGCCGCTCCGAGTACGAGCGCGCCACCGCCGAGTTCGCCCGCCGCCGCAGCACCCGTACGGGCAACCCGGCCGCGCGCCGCCCCAAGCGGAAGAAGTAGTCCCGCCCCGGCCCCGGCCTGTTGACGCCCCGGCACAGCCAGGAGCATTATTCATCACATGATGAATAACCCGCAGGCGCCGCCCAGCGAGTCCGTCCCACCCGCCGTCCACGCCCGCGGACTCACCGTCCGCCGCGGCACCGGCCGCACCCCCCGCACCGTCCTCGACTCCCTCGCCTTCGACGTCCCCCGCGGCCGCATCACCGGCCTCCTCGGCCCCTCCGGCTGCGGCAAATCCACCCTCATGCGCTCCATCGTCGGCACCCAGGCCCACGTCACCGGCACCCTCGACGTCCTCGGCCGCCCCGCCGGCGCCCCCGAGCTCCGCGCCCGCATCGGCTACGTCACCCAGGCGCCCTCCGTCTACGACGACCTCACCGTCCGCCAGAACCTCGACTACTTCGCCGCCGTCCTCGATCCGGGCCGCGCCGCCGCCGACCGCCGCCGCTCCACCGTCGCCCGCGCCATCGCCGACGTCGACCTCACCACCCGCGCCGACGCCCTCGCCGGCAACCTCTCCGGCGGCCAGCGCAGCCGCGTCTCCCTCGCCGTCGCGCTCCTCGGCACCCCCGAGCTCCTCGTACTCGACGAGCCCACCGTCGGCCTCGACCCCGTCCTGCGCCGGGACCTGTGGAACCTCTTCCACGACATCGCCGCCACCCGCGGCGCCACGATCCTCGTCTCCTCCCACGTCATGGACGAGGCCGAGCGCTGCCACGACCTGCTCCTCATGCGCGAAGGCCGCATCCTCGCCCAGGACACCCCCGACGCACTGCGCACCCGCACGCAATCCGCCACCGTCGAGGAGGGCTTCCTGCGCCTCGTCGACCAGGCCAACGCCGAAGCGAAGTCCGAGGTCATCCGATGAGCACCGCCCGCACCACCGCCACCGCCGCCCGCGTCCTGCGCCAGCTGCGCCACGACCCGCGCTCCATCGCGCTGATGCTGCTGGTCCCCGTACTGATGCTGACGCTGCTGCGCTTCGTCTTCGACGGCAGCCCGCGCACCTTCGACGGCATCGGCGCGTCCCTCCTCGGGATCTTCCCGCTCATCACCATGTTCCTGGTGACCTCGATCGCCACCCTGCGCGAGCGCACCTCCGGCACCCTCGAACGCCTCCTCGCCATGCCGCTGGGCAAGGGCGACCTCATCGCCGGCTACGCCCTCGCCTTCGGCGCCGTCGCCGTCGTCCAGTCCCTCCTCGCCACCGGTCTCGCCCTCTGGCTCCTCGGCCTCGACGTCGTCGGCTCGCCCTGGCTGCTCCTGCTCGTCGCCCTGCTCGACGCGCTCCTCGGCACCGCCCTCGGCCTGTTCGTCTCCGCCTTCGCCGCCAGCGAGTTCCAGGCCGTCCAGTTCATGCCGGCCGTGATCTTCCCGCAGCTCCTCCTGTGCGGCCTGTTCGCGGCGCGCGACACCATGCAGCCCGTCCTCGAAGGCATCTCGGACGTGCTGCCCATGTCGTACGCCGTCGACGGCATGACCGAGGTCCTGACCCACACCGACATGACCGCCGACTTCGTCCGCGACGCCGTGATCGTCGCCGGCTGCGCGCTGCTCGTCCTCGCCCTCGGCGCGGCCACCCTCCGCCGCCGTACGCCCTGACCGGGCCCTGACCGCTCTGCGGACAGCCCCTCGCCGTCCGTCCCACGGGTGAAAGGATGAGGAGGCAGCAGCCAGCACACGTGCAAGAAAGTTCGGCGAGGTGAATCGGGCATGACCCAGACAGTCGCAGTCCTCGGTACCGGCAAGATCGGCGAGGCTCTGCTCAGCGGAATGATCCGCGGCGGTTGGCCCGCCTCCAAACTCCTCGTCACCGCCCGCCGCCCCGAACGCGCCGAAGAGCTCCGCTCCCGCTACGGCGTCGAGGCCGTCAGCAACGCCGAGGCCGCCAAGCGCGCCGACACCCTCATCCTCACCGTCAAACCGCAGGACATGGGCAAGCTCCTCGAAGAGCTCGCCCCGCACGTCCCGGCCGACCGCCTGGTCATCAGCGGCGCCGCCGGCATCCCCACCTCCTTCTTCGAGGAGCGGCTCGCCTCCGGCACACCCGTCGTCCGCGTCATGACGAACACCCCCGCCCTCGTCGACGAGGCCATGTCCGTCATCTCGGCCGGCAGCCACGCCACCGCCGCCCACCTCGCCCACACCGAGGAGATCTTCGGCGGCGTCGGCAAGACCCTGCGCGTCCCCGAGTCCCAGCAGGACGCCGCCACCGCCCTCTCCGGCTCCGGACCCGCCTACTTCTACTTCCTCGTCGAGGCGATGACCGACGCCGGCATCCTCCTCGGCCTGCCCCGCGCCCAGGCCCACGACCTCATCGTCCAGGCCGCCATCGGCGCCGCCGTGATGCTCCGCGACAGCGGCGAGCACCCGGTCAAGCTCCGCGAGGCCGTCACCTCCCCGGCCGGCACCACGATCAACGCGATCGTCGAGCTCGAACGCCACGGCGTACGGGCCGCCCTGATCGCAGCCCTGGAGGCGGCCCGCGACCGCAGCCGCGAACTCGCCTCCGGCAACAGCTGACGGAGGTCGTACGGGAGATACGAGCCGTACGGGCCCCGCGCGAGCGGAAGGCCCGTACGACCCGGTCTCCTCACGGCTCCAGCAGCCCGATGGCCCGGTACGCCCGGTCCACGACCGGCCGCGCCAGCGCCCGCGCCCGCCCGGCCCCGTCCCGCAGCACCTTCTCCACCGCCGCCGGATCGGCCGCCAGCTCGGCGTGCCGCTCCTGAACCGGCCGCAGCAGCTCCACCACCGCGTCGGCGACGTCCCGCTTCAGCGCCCCGTACCCGCCGTACTCCTCCGCGAGGGCGGCCGGATCCCCGCCGGTGCAGGCGGCCAGCACGTCCAGCAGGTTCGCGACCCCCGGCCGCGCCTGCGGGTCGTAGACGACCCCGCCGTCCCCGCTGTCGGTCACGGCCCGCATGACCTTCTTCCGGATCACCCCGGGCTCGTCCAGCATGAACACCACCCCGGGCCCCGCCCCGCCGGACTTCCCCATCTTCGACGTCGGATCCTGAAGGTCCATGACCCGCGCGGCCACTTGCGGCAGCGTCACCTTCGGCACGGTGAACGTCTGCCCGTACCGCTGGTTGAACCGCACCGCCAGATCCCGGGCCAGCTCCACGTGCTGCCGCTGGTCCTCACCGACCGGGACCTCCTCGGTCCCGTACGCCAGGATGTCGGCGGCCATCAGCACGGGATAGGTCAGCAGCGACAGCCGTACGCCTTCCCCGGAGGCCTGTGCCCGCGCGGACTTCTCCTTGTACTGGATCATCCGGCGCATCTCCCCGTCGGTGGCCGTGCACTCCAGTACGTAGGAGAGGCGGGTGTGCTCGTCGACGTGGCTCTGCATGAAGAGGGTGCATTTCTCCGGGTCCAGCCCGGAGGCGAGGAACAGGGTCGCCACCTGCCTGCTGAGCCGGCGCACCCGCGCGGGATCGTGCTCGACGGTCAGTGCGTGGAGGTCCACTACGCAGAACAGCGCCTCGTCCGGCTGCTGGTCGGCGGCGACCCACTGCCGGAGGGCCCCCAGGTAGTTCCCCAGCGTCAGGTGCCCGGTCGGCTTGATCCCGCTGAAGATCCTCGTCATGTTGTCCTGTCTCCCTGTTCGTGGCTGGTGTGTGGGGACCGCCGCGTCGGGCGACCGAGCCACTCCCGGGAGGGGAGAAACAGAAACGGCCGCCGTAAGCGGCGGCCGTGAGCGCATGCGTGCTCGCGTGGAAGGTCGGCCGCCGTCAGGCGGCCCACCAGCGAAGGCTGGACGTGAGCGCATGCGTAGTCATGGGGACCAGGCTAGCCCTTCCGGTGGCCCCTGTCCCGGGGTTGACACACCCATCCGGGGTCCGTAAGGTTCTTCGAGTTGTCCGACGTGAGCGCCGACCCCGGTCGGTCCCCGGACAGCCATCCCGCACTACACATTCGAACGAACGACGCACTGTGTCGGCTCGTTTTCATGCGTATTTGCGAATGAGGAATCCACGTCCAAGGGCACAGTCAAGGACGTAGCCGCCGATTAGGTTCGGGGGCAAGGAATCCGCTACTGTCTCACTCGCCGCAAGGGCCCAACAGCCCAAGCGGCGGAACCCGCTGACTGGGAGTCAGGCCCGAAAGGATCTGATAGAGTCGGAATCGCCGGAAAGGGAAAGCGCGAAAGCGAAGGACCTGGAAAGCAAGCGGAACTGACTCTGATAGAGTCGGAAACGCAAGAACGAAGAACGAAAGCCCGGAGGAAAGCCCGAGAGGGTGAGTACAAAGGAAGCGTCCGTTCCTTGAGAACTCAACAGCGTGCCAAAAATCAACGCCAGAAGT
>NZ_LGDB01000041.1:0-6127 GCF_001279655.1 Streptomyces sp. WM6372
GGCCGCTCTCCCAGCCGGCGAGCTGCTCGCGGACCTCGCGCAGCATCATCAGTGCGGCCAGGGCCGGGTGCAGGCCCGCGTCGGCCCCGGTTGCGCGCGGGCCAGCCGTTCCCGCGGAGGGTTGCTGCGCGTCCTTGACGGCCCGGTCGATCGCCTCCAGTGCCGCCGCGGCGGCAAGGAAGGGGATAGGCGCGGTCGGCTCTGCGGCCTCGTTCATGGCACTCTCCGTGATCTGTCATCCTCTTGATGACTGCAAAACTTGTCATCGGATCGACGACATGCTACAACGGTGGCACGTTGAAGCGCATTGGCAGTTTCTGCCTGAACCAACTGGAGGTGTTTCGCGATGTTGATGCGCACTGACCCGTTCCGCGAGATGGACCGGATCGTCCAGCAGCTGTCGGGTACGTCGGGCACGTGGTTGAAGCCGTCCGTCATGCCGATGGACGCCTACCGCGAGGCCGACGAGTATGTGATCGCCTTCGATCTCCCCGGGGTGAGCACCGAGGCGATCGACATCGACGTCGAGCGGAACATGCTGACCGTGAGGGCGGAGCGCCGCCCGGTCGCGAAGGCCGACTCCGTGAAGCTGGAGCTTTCCGAGCGGCCCCTCGGGGTCTTCTCCCGCCAGATCGTCCTGGCCGACACTCTCGACACCGAGCGCATCCAGGCCGACTACGACGCGGGTGTCCTGACCCTGCGGATCCCGATCGCCGAGCGCGCCAAGCCCCGCAAGATCAGCATCGGTGGCGAGACCGGCCGCAAGCAGATCTCCGGCTGACCCTTCCGCTTCAGCCGGCAGCGGAGGGCGGGAAGAGCCGATTCCCCCTCCGGCGCCCCGCCCTCCGCCCCTCTGTGACCCCTTCACCCCTTCCCGGAGGTGACGTGATGTCGATGCGCAGGGAGTCGTTCCTGGCCCACGTCCAGGAACGAGGCGAGTACGAAACCACCGCAGAGGCCGAACGCGTCGCCCGTGTCGTCCTGGCCCTGCTCGGCGCGCATCTGGCCGGCACCGTGCGGGCTGCGCTCGCGGCCCGGCTCCCCGAGACCTACGCCCTGATCCTTCTGAACCCGCTGCAGGCCGCCGAACCGCTCTCCCCTGAACGCTTCGTCCGCGCGACCGCGGCGTGGATCGAGGGCGCCACGGAGACGACGGCCCTGTGGGACATCGGCGCCGTCCTCTCCACGGTGGCCCTCGCCGCGGGCGACGTCCTCACCCGCGAGGTACTGCTCCAGCTCCCGCCCGGCTACGACCTCCTCTTCGGCCACCCCCAGCCCACCTGGCCGTCGACCCACCTGACCGCCAAGCCCACCTGACCTCCACCGGCCGGACGCCGGACCCTTCGAAAAAGACCGGACCCTTCGAAAAAGAAAGGCAACCGCAGTCATGTACGACCAGCTTCGACCGAACCCGGCCCATCACGCCATGACGTTCGACCAGATGCTGGAACGCGTCCGCTACGAAGGCGCCTACCCCACCCGTGAACGCGCCGCCGAAGCCGTCCACCACGTCCTGGCCGCCCTCGGCCGCCAGCTCACCGGCGACGAACGCGTCCGCCTCGCCCAGTGCCTGCCCGTCGAGGCCGCCCTCACCCTGACCGCCCAGATCCCCGACACGCAGCAGCTCACCGGCTGGGGCTTCGTCAAAGACCTGGCGGCCCGTACCGGGGTGAGCCCGGCTGTCGCCCGCTGGCACACCGGCGCCGTACTCGCCGTCGTCACACGCCTCGCCGGCCCCGACCTCCTCGCCCGCATCCTCCACCGGCTCCCCGACGGGTACGCCCTCCTCTTCGGCCAGGCACAGCTGCGCCTGCCCGAGCCCGCTGCCGCCTGACCGGCGCCCCGGCACACGGGCACAACGGGGCCGGGGCCGCCATTGCGGTCCCGGCCCCGTCGCATGCGGCGGGAGTCTCAGCGCTTGAAGGTGTCCTTGACCTTCTCCTTGGCCTCGCGGGCATCGCCCTTGGCCTGGCCTTTGGTGTGGGCGATTTGCTGTGCTGTGCCGCAGGGGCCAGGGCGATCGCCTCCGCCTTCCGAATGTCGGGAGAGGTGATCATCGACTGGAGGGCGTGACATGGCTACGGGAACTGTGAAGCGGTTCAACGCGGAGAAGGGCTTCGGCTTCAGCGCCCAGGACGGCGGCGGCCCGGACGTCTTCGCCCACTGCTCCGTGATCAACTCCCCGGGCTTCCGTGAACTCCTGAGGGCCAGACCGTCTCATTCGACGTCACCCAGGGCCAGAAGGGCCCCTAGGCGGAGACATCAACCCGGCCTGATTGTCCCCAACCTGCCCGCAGAACCGCAGGCACTGCCCTTCGCCGCCGGGCACCCTGGCCTTGCGGCCGGGCCGGTGGCTGTCCCACGGTTGCAGACTTCGACGCCCTCATTCACCTGCGCACTGCGCTGCGTACGACGATGGGCGCGCGCCCGAATGCCACGGTCCCGGTTGCGCCCGGAGGTCGCAGTTCACTTTGCGGGTCCGGCCGCGTCGGGGTGTTCCGCTGGCAGGCGGTCGATCTTCGTCCGAGAGGGGTGACGTGGAGGCTGGCGGATCGTTTCAGCTGATGTGAATGATGGATTCCGCTTTCCCGGGTCGGGCTCCCGTTGTCCGGACTGCAACAGCCTGCCCGCTCGGGGTTTGCCGCCCGCAGTCGCCGCCCGCGTGCCGAGTCTGCGCAAGGGAGCGGTGGTGTGAGGGACCGGTCGTTCTACTGGTGTCGCTCCTGCCGCCAGCCGCTCTACGCCACGAGTTCCCCCGCGCTGCCGGCTGGCTGGGACTGGGAGGTCGACCATCAGCAGCCCGGCGACTGCGCCAACGGGTACCTGATGCCCCTGACCGGCACTGCCCCCGTCCCCGAAGACCTGCCCAACGCTCCGCGTGTGCTCCGCGTCTTCGGAGCCTGAACGCTGGTGCGATGCCGCCCATCGGGCGTCGTTTGGTGGTCGAGATCCGCTACCTGCCCCGCCGCCACACCTCCGACATCTCACTGCCCGGGAACGCCTGATGGCTGATCGACGGCCGCCTCATCCTCTGGAACCACTTCACCGGCAACGGCACCCGAGCTGGCGGTGAGATGTCCGACGCCCCGACCGCGGCCGCGCTGTGCGCATCAGCGTTCACCGCGGTCTGGGAACGCGCCGTCCCCTACGACGAATACAAGCCCTGACCCCGCACCCATGTCCTCGCCCCTGTCCAGCGCCCAAGCCGCCCGCACCGCCCTCGCCACGCGCCTGCGGCACCTGCGGCTGGACGCGGGCCTGGCGGCCACCAGCTGTCCCAGGCCTGCGGCTGGTATTCGGCCAAGACCTCCCGGACCGAACACAGCCGGGCCGCGCACTCCGACGCCGACATCCGCGCGTGGCGCGCAGCGTGCGGCGCCGACGGCCAGGCCGAGGCCGTGATCGCCGCCGCCCGCAGCGCAAACTCCATGCACGTGGAGTGGAAGTGCCTGAACCGGGCCGGCCTGGCCGGTCTCCAGCAGGAGATCGCCCCTCTGCTGGAACGCACCCGCCAGTTCAGCGTGTACTGCTCCCACGTGATCCTGGCCTGCTCCAGACCCCTGCGTACGCGGCCGCCGTCATCACCGCGTACGGCACTTTTCACGGCACCACTGATGACATCGAGGCCGCCGCCGCTGGGGCCGGTTGCGCTGTTCGGTCATACCTGGTCGCTGGGCAGAGCGAGTCGGTTGGGCCGGGGGCGTTGTAGTCGGTCCGGGCCGGATATGCCGGGTGCCGCGGGGGGTACTGGTCACGGCGCCAACTCGCAGCGGCGTCGCAACGCCGGGATGAAAGGAAAGCGCGTGAGTCGCGTCTTGATCGTCGAAAGCCATGACCGGTCCGGCCTGCGCCCAGTAGTGGAGGCCGTCGATGCGATGGTGGTTGTGGGTGAAGCGGCGGATGCTGTGCAGGCCGTCAAAGCCGCCAAGGAGTATCAGCCCGATGTCGTGATCATGGATGTGTGCTTTCCCGGCCAGGGTGCGGTCGATGCCACCCGTCAGCTGTTGGGGCTCGGCTTCCCTCCGAGGGTTCTCGCGGTGACCACCGCCAGCCCGGACGGGAGGGTTCTTGACGTGCTCCGCGCCGGAGCCTCGGGCTTCGTCGTGCAGGACTGCGGTCCTGACGAGCTGGCTCACGCGGTGCGGACCGTGGCGGCCGGCGGCAACGTCCTCGACTCGAAGATCATGCAGACGCTGACTCGGGAACGTCATTCCGCGGGCTCCCATGATCTGCGCGAGAGGATCGGCAACCTCACGGACACGGAGCGGCAGATGCTGGCCCTCATCGGTGGCGGGCACAACAACCAGCGGATCGCCGATGGGTGCCACCTGTCCATCACCACGGTGAAGACACACGTCTCACGCCTGCTCCAAAGACTTGGACTGGAGCATCGGATCCAGGCCGCGGTCCTCGCCTGGGAAGCCGGGATCGTCGGACGGGACTGATTGCCGCAGGCAGCCGGACGGGCCACCTGCGACGCTCACGGACACCCGGCCGCCGCTCGGCCGTCCGGCGTCCCGTGGTGACGGCCGGCCCCTGCCGGCTCTGCGCGGCGGCGAGGGCGGCGGCGACCTCGGGGATGCAACCGCCCGGCGCGGCGCGGCATGCGCGTGAGTCATCGCCGGTGCGCTCCGGGCGGGCGGGCCGGGGGTACGGTGCACCGGTGAGTGCTGTGCCTGGGGAGCCGGTGGGCGAGGAGTCCGGCCGGGAGCAGGACCGGCGCCCCGAGGAGCCGGCCTCACCCCGCCGGGCCGCTGACCGGCGGTGGGCGGTCCGGGCCGTCGTGGAACTGACACGCTGTGCTGCATGGCGTACGCCGGCTTCCGCGTCTGATCCGGGCCACAGCCGGCGGGGTCGCGACGGACGTCAATCGAGCGGTACGGCCGCGAGGCGGTCGACGGTCTGGGGGTAGAGCCGGTTGCCGCGCTGGACGATCATCGTGGGGCCGTCGGGCATGTTCACGGCCCCCGCAGCGAGCGTCCACGCGACCCGGCGGGCCGCGACGTCCACCGCGACGACCGCCTGACCGTCGCCGCCGACCGCCGCGTAGAGCTCCCCGCGGAACGGGGCGGGAGCCGCCAGCATGGAGACGTACGCGCCCGGGTCGTGGGTCCACACCTTCTTCCCGGTCGACTCGTCGAACGCCTGGAGCGCCCCGTCCGCGACGTACACGGCGCCGTTGACGCAGACGGGCGCGCTCAGCAGTTTCGTGCCCTCCGGCTCCAGCTTCCAGGCGACTTCTCCCGTCACCAGGTCCACCGCCGTGATCCGCTCCTCGAAGTCGAAGACGTGGCGGTCCGAGGCGACAGGAGGGTTGATCCCTCCCGACTGGTTCGGCGACGCGGCCTCCTGGTCGGTGCGGACCCGGCAGGCCCACAACACGCGGCCGTCTCGGAGGTCTACGGCGAAGACGCGTGCGGGATCCGAGCAGGTCATGCGGCCGCCGGAGATGACCGACGACATCATGAGGGAGCCGAGCGAGTCCAGGACGGCTCCTTCGATGCGCGTGCGCCAGCGCAGTTTCCGGGCGCCCAGTTCGTAGGAGAGCAGCCATGCCTGCTCCTGCTGTTGCCGGTCGCCGGATCTGAAGTACGCCTTGAAGTAGAGGCATTCGGCATCTGCGGCCAGGAGCTGCGTGGTCTGGGCGAGATCGCCCAGGACGGCCGGGTTGGCCGCGTCGGTGGCGAGCCGGCCGGTGCGTGGGTCCAGGTATCCCGCACTCGCGTTGCCGTCGTCGTCGAAGACGGAGCCGACGAGCTTGTCGCCTGCCACGGCCACGTCGACCTTGGCGGTCTGGGTCTCCCACAGGGTCCGGCCGTCGGCGGTCGAGATGCCGCGCAGGACGTCGCCCGTGTGGATCAGGACCTCGTCGGAGGCGACGGCCGGGGCGGCGGAGAACGGGGACGGGACCGACCACAGCGGGGCCGGAGGGGTGCCGGGCGGGCGGGAAGACCGCCCGGGGCCAGGCGCCGCAGTACGGCGACCGGAGCCCGAGCCCGAGCCGGGGAGGTTTCCGGTGGCCCAGAGCGCCGAGGCGCCGCCCGAGACGGGGAGCGCGGCGGCCGCCGCGCCCGCGATCAGGGTGCGGCGGGAGAGCGGGCGGCGCGGGGCGGGGGCGCGCAGCGGG
>NZ_LGDB01000042.1:0-7748 GCF_001279655.1 Streptomyces sp. WM6372
GTCTCCGGTGCCGGTGGGTGTGGCGGGTGAGTTGTATATCGCGGGTGCGCAGTTGGCCCGGGGCTATTTGGGCCGTGCAGGACTGACCGCGGAGCGGTTCGTCGCGGATCCGTTCGCGGTGGTGGCGGGTTCGCGGATGTATCGGACCGGTGATGTGGTGCGGTGGTCCGCGGACGGTGTTCTGGAGTTCGTGGGGCGCGTGGATGCTCAGGTGAAGGTGCGGGGATTCCGTATCGAGCTGGGCGAGATCGAGGCCGTCCTCGCCGGTCATGGGCAGGTCGGGCAGGCGGCTGTCGTCGTGCGGGAGGACCAGCCCGGTGACAAGCGCCTCGTCGCTTACGTCGTGGCTGCCTCGGGCGAAGAGGCACCGGCTGATCTGTTGCGCCGGCACGTGGCGGAGCGGCTGCCGGACTACATGATTCCCTCCGCTTTCGTTGCCCTTGCAGCCCTGCCGTTGACGCCGAACGGGAAGCTGGACCGCAAGGCCCTGCCGGCTCCCGAGTACACCTCGGACGTGTCTGGGCGCGGGCCGCGGACCCCGCGCGAAGAGAGTCTGTGCGGGCTCTTCGCTGAGGTCCTGGGTGTGGAGTCGGTGTCGATCGATGACGGTTTCTTCGAGCTGGGTGGGCATTCGCTGCTGGCGACGCGGCTGGTGAGCCGGATCCGGACCCGACCGTCGCCGCCCTCGTGGACCGGCTCGATGACGGTGGTCGCGTCCGGACACCGCTGGAACGGCGCACACGGCCGAAGGTTCTTCCGGTGTCGTTCGCGCAGCGCCGCCTGTGGTTCCTGGGCCAGCTCGAAGGCGTCTCCGCGACGTACAACATTCCGCTCGTACTGCGCCTGACCGGCACGCTGGACGTGGAGGCGCTGCGGGCCGCGCTCGCGGACGTCGCGGGTCGGCACGAGAGCCTGCGGACCGTGTTCCCGCAGGTGGACGGCGAGCCGCGGCAGGAGATCTTGCAGGGCGCCGTGGGCATTCCCGATGTCAGCGTCGAAAGCGTCACCGCCGATCATGTCGCCTCGGCCGTAGGGAAGCTGGCTGCCACGGGCTTCGACCTGGAGCGGGACCTGCCATGGCGGGTGCGCCTGTTGGAGGTCGCGGATGCTCCCGGCGAGTGGGTTCTCGTCATGGTGGTGCATCACATTGCGGCGGATGGCTGGTCGATGGCGCCGCTGGCGAGGGACCTGTCGCAGGCGTATGCCGCCCGCTGCCAGGGGGATGCCCCGGAGTGGCAGCCGCTCCCGGTGCAGTACGCGGATTACACGCTGTGGCAGCGCGAGGTACTCGGCAGCGAGGACGACCCGGAGAGCGTGATCGCCGCCCAGGTCGCGTACTGGAAGCAGGCTCTGGCCGATCTCCCGGAAGAGCTGGAGCTGCCGGTCGACCGCCCGCGTCCCCCGATCGCCTCCCGTCAGGGTGGCTCCGTGGACGTGCACGTACCGGCGGAGGTGCACGAGCGTCTGGCGGAGCTCGCGCGCTCCTGCGGCGCGAGCGTCTTCATGACGGTGCAGGCCGCCCTGGCCGTCCTGCTGTCGAAGATGGGCGCCGGGCAGGACATCCCGATCGGCACGCCGATCGCGGGCCGTACCGACGACGCCCTGGACGATCTCGTCGGGTTCTTCGTGAACACGCGATCTCGTCGGGTTCTTCGTGAACACGCTTGTCCTGCGCACCGACGTCTCGGGCGATCCGACGTTCCGGGAGGTCGTGGAGCGGGTCCGGGAGGCGGACCTGGCGGCGTTCGCCCACCAGGACGTGCCCTTCGAGCGACTCGTGGAGATCCTCAACCCGGCGCGCTCCATGGCCCGCCACCCCCTCTTCCAGGTCATGCTGGCCTTCCACAACAACGCGCTCCCCGATCTCGACCTGCCCGGCATCCACACGCAGGACGAGCAGGTGCACATCCCGGCGGCCAGGTTCGACCTGTCCCTCAACCTCGCCGAGACCCATGGGCCCGACGGGGGTCCGGCCGGGCTGCTGGGTTCGCTGGACTACCGCACCGATCTGTTCGAGCGCACCACCGTCGAGCAGCTCGCCGAGCGGCTGACCCGGCTCCTCGAAATCGTCACGGGTGACCCCGACGGGCCGATCCGTACCCTCGGTGTCCTCAACGCGGACGAGCGACGACGGATGCTCGTCGAGTGGAACGACACGGCTCACGCGGTTCCCGGGGCGACGTTGCCGGAGCTGTTCCAGGCGCAGGTCGCGCGTACGCCCGATGCCCTCGCGCTGGTGGGCGGGGGCATCGAGCTCACCTACGCCGAGCTGGGCCTGCGCGTGCGGCAACTCGTGCACGGGCTGGCTTCACGCGGCATCGGGCGGGGCGACCGCGTGGCGCTCCTGCTGGACGGCTGGCTCGACCAGATCTCCCTGACGATCGCCCTGGTGCACGTCGGAGCCGCGTACGTGCCCCTGGACCGGCGGAGCCCCGCCGCCCGCCTGGAACTGATCCTCGGCGACTCCCGGAGCACCGCCGTCGTGGTCGACAGGACGACCCGGGCCCTGCTTCCGGACCGGTACGTCCGGAGCGGCCTCGACGCGTTGCAGGTCGAGGAGCTGCCCGCCCAGGGCGTGCCGGCAGCGGTCGATCCGGCGCCGCGGGTGCGGCCGCTCGACCTGGCGTACGTCATGTTCACCTCCGGTTCCACCGGGCGGCCCAAGGGCGTGGCCGTCACCCACCGCAACGTCGTCGCGCTCGTCTCCGACCGGTACTGGCAGCACACGGGCGCGGACCGTGTCCTCGTCCACTCGTCGCCGTCGTTCGACGCCTCCACCTACGAGGTGTGGGGCGGGCTCCTCAGCGGTGCCACCCTCGTCGCGTCCGGCACGGTGGCCGCGGACATCCCCGAGCTCGCCCGCACCATGACGGCGGAACGGGTCACCGTGGGGCTGCTCAACGAGGGCATCTTCCGGGCCCTGGCCGAGAGCGCACCCCAGAGCTTCGGCACCCTCCGCGACGTCTACGTCGGCGGTGACACGGTCTCCCCCTCCGCGGTGCGGAAGGTGCAGGACCACGCCCACGGCATGCGGTTCACCAACAGCTACGGACCGACCGAATCGACCCTGTGCGTCGCCCACCACGCGCTGCCCGCGGGGAGCGACGCCACCTCTCCCATTCCGATCGGCCGGCCGCTCGACAACACACGGCTGTACGTGCTCGACGAAGGGCTCCAGCCCGTGCCCTGCGGAGTGATCGGCGAGCTGTACGTCGCCGGCGAGGGGCTGGCCCGCGGCTACGTCGACCGCCCCGACCTGTCGGCGGAACGGTTCGTGGCCGACCCGTTCGGTCCTGCCGGTACGCGCATGTACCGGACCGGCGACCGGGTGAAGTGGAGGCCCGAGGGCGCCCTGGAGTTCGCCGGACGCACCGATACCCAGGTGAAGGTGCGCGGGTTCCGTATCGAGCCGGGTGAGATCGAGGCGGTGCTGGAGTCGTTCCCCGACGTGGCACAGGCCGTGGTCGTCGTCCGCGAGGACCGGCCGGGCGACAAGCGGCTCGTCGCCTACCTGGTTTCCGCCGCCGACGTACGCGTCCAGCCCGAGGACCTGCGGGTTCGCCTTGCCGAAGCCGTGCCCGACTACATGGTCCCGGCTGCCCTCGTACAGCTCGATGCCCTTCCCCTCGGGCCGACGGGCAAGCTCGACCGGGCGGCCCTGCCCGCACCCGACTATGCGGGAGGGGGCGGCCGGGCCCCGCACACCGACAAGGAGCGCACGCTGTGCGCGGTCTTCGCCGACGTACTGGGGGTCGGTGAGGTCTCCGCGGACGACAGCTTCTTCGCGATGGGCGGCGACAGCATCGTCTCCATCCAGCTCGTCGCCAGGGCACGCGCCGCAGGGCTGATCGTCACACCGCGGCAGGTGTTCGAGCGGAAGACCGTCGAAGCGCTCGCGGCGGTGGCGGTCGAGGCGGACGTGCAAGCCGATGGGGTGGCGGACTCCGGCACCGGCGTGGTGCCGCTGACACCGGTCATGCGGCAGCTCTGCGAACGCAGCGACGTCATCGACCGGTTCAACCAGTCGGTCACGCTCGTGACCCCCGGCGGTCTCCTCCACGAGGACCTCACGGCGGCGGTGCAGGCGGTCATCGACCACCACGACCTCCTCAGGGCACGGTTCGCGGCTTCCCAGGACGGGACGTGGCAGCTGGAAGTGCTGCCTCCCGGCACGGTCTCCGCCGTGGCGTCCCTGTCCCGCGTCGACGCCTCGGGGCTGGGGCGGTCGCGGCTCCGGGAACTGGCAGAGGAGCAGGAGGCCGAGGCGGGCAGCCGCCTCGCCCCGGCGCACGGGCGGATGCTGGACGCCGTCTGGCTCGACGCTGGACCGCACGAGCACGGCAGCCTGGTCATCACGCTCCACCACCTCGCCGTCGACGCCGTGTCCTGGCGCATCCTCGTGCCCGACCTCGTCTCCGCCTGGAAGGCCGTTGCCGTGCGCCGGCAGCCGAGCCTGCAGCCCGTCTACACGTCCTTCCGTCGCTGGGCCGAACACACGACGGCCGAGGCGGAACGGCGGATCGGTGAGCTGCCCTTCTGGGAGCGGCTCATTGCGGACACCGAGGCTCCTTGGGGCCCCGCCTCGGCCACACTCGAACCCACACGCGACACGTGGGGCACCGCCGATTCCCTCAGCGTGACACTGCCGGCGGAACTGGCCGGGCCGCTGCTGACCACACTGCCCGAGGCCTTCAACTGTGCGCCGGACAGCGTCCTGCTCGCAGCCCTCATGCTGGCCGTCGACCGACGCACGGCACGGCGCGGTGGGAAAACGCCGCCGTTCCTCGTCGACGTCGAGCGCCACGGGCGGCAGGAGATCAGTCCCGCCCTCGACGTCTCACGGACGGTGGGCTGGTTCACCAGCGTTGCTCCCGTCCGCCTCGACGTGCAGGAGGCCGGTGACGGGCGCGGGGCGGCGGACGGCCTCAAATACGTGAAGGAGCAGCTCCGGGCAGCCCCGGACAACGGGTTCGGGTACGGCCTGCTCCGGTACCTCAACCCGGCGACGGCCGACCGCCTCGCGGCCCTCCCCGCAGCCCACGTCCTCTTCAACTACCTGGGACGCATCCCGGCGCCGACCGGCCACGACGGCGCGGAGCCACAGCCCTGGTCGGTCATCGGAGACGGGGAAGCCGGCGGCGGAGCCGACCCGGACATGCCCATGACCCACACCCTCACGATCAACGCGGTGGCCCGCGACACCGCCGACGGAACCGAGTTGCTCACCACCTGGGCCTGGCCGGGCCGGCTGTCGACGGCCGGCGAGGTCCAGGAACTCGCCGCGGCGTACACGCAGGCCCTGGCCGACATGGCCGCACTGGTCGAGTCCCCCGACATCGGCGGACTGACCCCGTCCGACGTGCCCCTCCTGGGGCTGAGCCAAGACGAAATCGACGAGTTCGAGTTCGAGTTCGCCGAGAACGACGATCTGAACGGAAGGATTTGAGATGAAGCGGTCGCGAATTGAAGACATCCTTCCGTTGTCGCCCCTTCAGGAGGGCCTCCTCTTCCACGCACAGTTCGACGACGAAGCCGCGGACACGTACGTCGTCCAGCTCGTCATCTCCCTGCGCGGCACGGTCGACGGACCCGCCCTGCGCACGGCAGTCAACGAGGTGCTGACCCGACACGCCAACCTCCGGGTGCGCATCCAGCACCGCAAGACGGGCCAGCCCGTACAACTGGTGATGCGCGACGTCGAAATCCCCTGGCAGGACGTCGACCTCACCCACCTCACACACGAGCAGCGCGCAGTCGAACTCGAACGCCTCCTCGCCGAGGACCGAGGCCGTCGGTTCGACCTGAGCCGGGCCCCGCTGATCCGCTGCACCCTCGTCCGGATGGCCGAGGACGACTACCGGTTCGTCTGGGCCAACCACCACATCCTGCTCGACGGATGGTCCAACGCCGTCCTGTTCCAGGAACTGTTCAGCCTCTACCAGAGCCGGGGCGAAGCCCGCCTCTCGCCGGTGACGCCGTACCGCGACTACCTCGCCTGGACCGCGCGGCAGGACGGCGAGGGCGCGCGCAGGGAATGGGCGGCCGCCCTCGACGGGCTCGAGGACTCCACCCGCCTCGTACCCCACCCGGGCACGAGCCCCGCCGAATCGTTCCCGCAACGCGCCACCTTCACGGTCGACGAACGTCTGACCGGCGCCCTCGCCGAACTGGCCCGCACCCGCAACCTCACCTTCAACACGCTGATGCAGGGTGCCTGGGGCATCCTGCTGGGACGTCTCACCGGTCTGGAGGACGTGGTCTTCGGCACCACCGTCTCCGGACGTCCCCCGGAGCTCCCCGGAATCGAGACCATGGTCGGGCTGTTCATCAACACCCTGCCGGTCCGGGTACGACTCGACCCGGCATCGTCCGTCATCGAGGCCCTTGCGCGGCTTCAGGACGAGCAGGCCCGCCTGATGCCCCATCAGCACCTCGGGCTCGCCGAAATCCAGAAGACCGCAGGACGCACCGACCTCTTCGACACCGTGGTCGTGTTCGAGAACTACCCGGTGGACGAGGCCGCGTCCGCCGGACTCGGCGTGGACCTCCAGGTCGCCGACGTCACGGGCCACGACGCGACCCACTATCCGCTGAGCCTCATGGTCCTTCCCGGACGCGAGCTCGTCCTGAACCTCGACTACCGCGAGGACGCCTTCGACCGGGCGGCCGTCGAACAGCTGGCGGCGCGCCTCGTCCGACTCCTCGAAACCATCGTCGCGGCACCGGACGCCGCGATCTGTGACCTCGACCTCCTCGCCCCGACCGAACGGGAGCAGCTGCTCGCCCTGGGGCAGGGTGCCACCGCCCGCAGCCCGCTCGCCACCGTGCCCGACCTCTTCCGGGCGCAGGCGCACGCCACCCCGGACGCCGTCGCCCTCACGGGCGGGGGAGCGGACGTCACGTACGCCGAGCTGGACGCCCGGTCGGGCGCCCTGGCCCGCGAACTCGTCGCCAGGGGCGCGGGACCGGAACAGGCGGTCGCGGTGTGGATGGAACGCTCCACCGACCTCGTGGTCGCACTGCTGGCCGTGCTGAAGACCGGCGCGTTCTACGTACCGCTGCACGACGGCTACCCGGTGGAGCGCCGCCGAATCGTCGTGGAGGACTGCCGCGCCCGGCTGCTGCTGACGGACCGGCCCGGGGACGCGGCCGCATGTGCGGGCACGGCGGTCGTCGTCCACGCGGCGGACGGCGCGCTGGTCGCGGCCGGCGGCGAGGCCCAGGAGGGCTCGGAGTCGGCCTCCCCCGATGTCCCTGCCGGTGCCGGTGCCGGTGCCAGTGCTGGTGCCGGTGCTCGTCCGGAGGCCGACGGCCTGGCCTATGTGATGTACACGTCCGGCTCCACGGGCGAGCCCAAGGGCGTTGCCGTGACGCACCGGGCCGTCGTCGACCTGGTCCTCGACCCGTCCTGGAAGAGCGGCCCCGAGGAGCGCGTCCTCTTCCACGCACCACACGCCTTCGACATCTCCGACTACGAGCTGTGGGTTCCGCTGCTCTCCGGGGCGCGCGTCGTCGTCGCCCCGACGGGGCCGATCGACTCCGTGGCCCTGAGGAAGCTCCTCACCCGGGAACGGATCACCTCCGTACACCTGACCGCCGGACTCTTCCGCGTGATCGCCGAACAGGACGCGGACTGCTTCTCCGGCGTCCGTGAGGTGTTGACGGGTGGTGATGTGGTGTCGCCGGTGGCGGTGCGGCGGGTGGTGGAGGCGTGTCCGGGCACGGTGGTGCGGGTGTTGTACGGGCCG
>NZ_LGDB01000043.1:0-5563 GCF_001279655.1 Streptomyces sp. WM6372
TGATGATGCTGCGCGAGGTCCGCGAGCAGCTCGCCGGCTGGGAGAGCGGCCTGATCGAAACCGCCCGCAGCCAGGGCGCCAGCTGGGCCGATCTCGCAGCCCCCCTCGGAGTCGCCAGCCGCCAGGCAGCCGAACGCCGCTACCTCCGGCTACGCCCCGGCAAGGCCGGAAGCACCGGCGAACAACGCGTTGAAGCCACCCGCGACTCGCGCGCCGCCGACCGCAACGTGAACGCCTGGGCCCGCGCCAACGCGGCCGACCTGCGCCGCCTCGCCGGCCAGGTCACCGCCCTCACCAGCCTCCCGGCCGGCGCCGAGACCGCCATCGGAGACCTGAACCTGGCCCTCGCCGACAACGACGCAGCCCGCCTCGTACGCCCCCTGGCCGACACCCGGGCCCACCTCCGCCCCGAGGACGCCGACCTCTCCGGACGCATCGACGCCATGGCCCGCCACACCGAGCAACTCCGCCAGGCCACCCACGACCAGCGCAGCACCTGACCCCCCATCCGTTGCTCTTGGCGGGCGGCCGTCGGGTCAGGTGTGGAGGCGGTTGTTGGCGCCGTCGCGGTCCTCGGTGCTCTCGTCGTTGAACCAGTAGCCGCCCGCCGCGAGGTAGCGGAAGGACTGGGTGGTGTTCCCGGGCAGTGCGACCGTGACCGCCCGCTTGCCGTCCTTGCGGGGCTGGAGCGTGTGGACGCCGGGCTGCCAGCCGTTGAAGTCCCCCACCACGCTCACCGGCCCCGGCGGATCCTCCCCCGGCAGAACGAACGTGACCTCGGTACCGTCCTTACGCGACCTGCGCTCCAGCATGAAAGGCTCCATTCGACGAGGGGCACAACGGGAATCCTCATCCTCAGCCGCCCCTATGCCGGCCGCGCCCCGGTGCAGCCGAAGGCGTGAGCGTGTCACCCGCCCGGCATACCCCTCCCCGTGCCCGCCGCGCAGCGCGGGTCCCGGCATGTCAGGGCGGCAGGGCGGCAGGGCGACGAGAGGGTCCCCACGAGCCGGACTCGGCCGGTTGAAGCGGCCCCGGCCGGGTCTCGCCACGGACCCGGGCAGCGCCATGAACACCCCGCACGCCCTGGCTGTCCCCCTACAGTGCGGCTGTGGATGATCACGAGACGGAGCTCCTGGACGCGGTGCGCACCGCTCTTCGCGAAGCGGGGTTCGACCCGGGCAGCGAGGGCGGGGAGGGCGTGCATTTGGTCCGCCGCGCCCGCGGCGTGATGGTGGGCTGGATGCCCGCAGAAATCGACGAGTTGCACGCCCGCACCAGCGGCCTCCACCCGCCGGACGAGGCAGCCGGTACGGAGCTGGCCGGACTGCACCACGCCACCGGTCTCGCCCTGGCCGCGGCGCTCCGTGGGGCGGGGTTCACCACGCAGACCCAGGACGACCACATTCTCGTACTGCCCCCACCACCAGCCTGAGCGACGCCACGTGGTGCGTGCGCCCTTTGCCGCGTGCCATCAAAGCCCTGGGGCAATGCCGTCCCCCTCACGAACAAACTCCGCCTCAACCGTGACCGCGAGCCCCTCACGGAGATCCGGAACGCATTTCGCGTATCCGCCTTCGCTAGCAACAAGGCGAACGCAGCTGACGAATGATTCGCAAGTTCAGTACGCGTACGCGTGACCCACAGCAGGCTGTCGATATTCGGCAGCACGGACGTGACCTGTGGCAGCGGGGGGTTCGTACAGCACTCACATGGGGCCTGCACGCGGTCGCCGCACGCCTGACGTCATCGGGCGGGACGAGCCGGCACCGGTGGAGGGCTATCGGCCTCAGGTGTTGCTGTTGAGGAAGCCGATGACCACGGCGCCCCACCAGCAGGCCTGTGAGACGAGGGCCGTGGCGCCTCCCCAGACGAGGAGCTTGCGCTCGATCGTCTCGGTGGCGGCTTCGAGGCGGCGGGCGAGGAGGCCCGCCTGGAGACCGTTGAGGGTGAGTGCGGCGACGAGCCCGAGCTTCGTCAAGGTCAGCGGCGAGTCCATGTCGGGGTGCAGCATCAGCCCGCTGAGGACGAGCCCGCCCAGGCCGGCCCAGATCGGCACGTGGAGCCGGGACGTCGCGCCCAGCACCTCGGCCAGCGTGCAGCGCCCCGTCGCCCAGAGCAGCCCGTAGTAGTCGGCGGACAGCACGGCCCCGAAGCCGACCACGAGCGAGGCCAGATGGGCGAAGAGCGCGGCCGTGTGCATGGTCGCGTCCGTCTGCACATGGAGGGAACACCACAGGCCCGCTGTCAGAACGAGCATCGCAACGAGCGCTCCCGCCGCCACCGTCCACCACGAATCGTAGAGACGGATCGGGCGGAAGGAAGGTCTGACTGCGGTGGACGACATGTGCGATGACTCCGAGGAAAAATGGACGGACCGCCTCCGTAAAGCGAAAGCTAGGTAAGGCTTACCTAAAGACGCCCCATCGTCAATGCGAGCCCACACCCCAAGACCGTGACTCCGGCCACAGACGATCAACGACCCCCCGCGAACGTCACGACCTCACGCGAGACCCGTACCAAGGACCTGCACGAGTACACCGAGCACGGCGGTCTGCTCGGCGATGCCGAACGCGCGCATCAGTCTGAGCGGGTCGGCGCTTTCAGCCGCTTCGTTGAGGATGCAGTCCTGGCGCAGGCCACTCAGCGTCAGCCCGCGGGGAACGGCTCCGCTCAGAAGGCCCTGCGGGCGCCGGCTGGCCAGGCGCGGCGCCGGTGGGGGTGATGGGGGAAGAGGTGCGGGCCGCGGTGGCGAAGACACAGGGCCGTCGGGTACCGGGAAGCCGGGCGGGGGGCAGCTCGACTACGGAGCCGGGGTGAACTCCACGTCCGTGCCACCGCACCCGGCCGCGATGTCCAGCAGCCGCTCCCGCTCCGCCCCATCCACCGCGAGAACCCAGCGCAGCTTCGTTGCCCTCCACTGCGCGCCGTACCGGCACAGCGCATCCGGCGCCGGCGGCAGCCACTGCGCCGGATCCTGGTTCGCCTTGGACCTGTTCGAACGGGCGGTCACCGCGACCGGGAGGACAGCCGGCCCTGGTCGTTGGCGTACGCCCCCCGCCGCTTCGCCGTCCACGCACTGGCGCCCGAATCCCACGCCTCGGCGAGGGGCACCATGTGGTCGATGTCCAGCTTGAACGCCTCCGTGACGGTGATGTCGTCGTAGTACGACCACCACACACCCCCCGTCAGCGTGCAGCCCGGTCCCATATCCGGATACTCCACCGCCTCGGACAGCAGAACCTCGGCCCTCGTGTTGCAGCCGTCGGCGGGAATGTCCCCGGCGTTCCAGTGCTTGAAGCTGGTGCGTTGATAGCCGGTACGGTCCTCGACGGCCAGGGGCAGCGCGGAGACCGCCGCCCCCCATCGGCAGGACCTGCGGTACGGCCGCCGGTTATTCGACGGAGTACGCCGCAGTGGGCACGGACAAAGCGAAGGCTGCGGCCACCACGACGGCCCGCATCATGATCATCACGGAGGCGGTTCTACCGGCCCCGCCCCCGCGACGACAGGCCCGGGCAGGCAGTTCACCCGCCCGGGGCGCCCGGTTCACCGGCGAAACGCCACTGCACACCCTCCCGCAGGCTCAGCACGCGGCCAACCCCGCCCCGAACCGCGGGACATCATCCGAGCTCGCGTCCAGGCGTAGCCGTTGGAAGCGCAGCGGGTGGCGGAAAACGCCGGCGTGGTCGATCGCGCGGTCGGCGCTGATCTCCGCCACCAGCTCGGGGCGGACCAGAACGGCGTCCAGGGCCTCCCGCGTACCCCAGGACGCCGCGAACCGGACGCCGGTCCACGGGTGTGCGGAGCCGGCGGCGGCCAGGTGCTCGCCGACCTGCCGGGAGGCGTCCGGGCGCAGGGGTACGGTGCGGCCGACCGCGCGTAGCCGGCCCGTCTGGTCGTGGCGGCCGAGGATCAGGAGCTGCGGGCGTGCCAGGGTTCCGGTGATGGCACCGATGACCGCTTCGGTGGTGTCCCGTCTTCTGATCTTGGTCCTTCCCTGCACTTCACTCTCACGGGTCACTGGGAGATTTGCGACCCGTCAAAGGGCCACCGAGTTCGTTGGGGAACAGGGTCACTCGTCACTACCGGAGGACTGCTTCGCAGGTAGGATCAACGCTCTTGTGCAGACTGCGAGACGAACATCAGACCGGGGCGTCGAAGGCCAGAAGTACGCCCTGAGGTCGGACGAGAACGAGGCTGACTTCTGGGGTTCTCGCGAGGCCGTGGGACTGTTCGCACCTCTGCCGGACGACGAGGGAGCGCGCCGTGTCCATCTAGCCGGCTGCTCACCCCAGGGTGCCCTTGGCAGGAGCCTTGACCACGTCGGCAGCCGTCGAGCCGTGGCGGGAAACGCCCGGTTCGGGTTCCTCGATGCCGAGGGTGCCACCATGGGGTCCTACTTCGTCAACGATGTAACGGTCGTCGACGTCCAGCCCTCCGCCCTCGAGGCTGGCCTCCTCGATCTCACACTGACCCTGTGGTGTGATCAAGCACTTCCCGGAGCGGACAGTGTGTGGAATCTGCTGCACGCGAGTCGCCTCAATTGCACTGGCACCTGGCACGACCTTTCCGCCGCCGATCGACGAGCGTGGCTGTCGGTCGCGCTGTGGTCCCGGATGTATCAGCGTCAGGGGAGAGCCGAGGCTCACGCCGGTCAGGTGTTCGCTCTGGAGGGCCACAGGATCGTCGACATGGACAGCTTCTATTGCGCGAACGGTGAAGCCATCAACGGCCCCGGCGGATACTTCGGCTGGAACCTCGATGCCTTGGACGACTGCCTGAGAGGCGGTTGGGGCGCCACCCCTCCGTTCACCCTGCAATGGGAATCATCGGCGGAGGCCACGGCCCATCTCATGGACAGCAGGTCACCCCGTGCCAACGGCGCTGCCGTGTTCGACTTGCTTCTGGAGATCTTCGAGGAGCGGGGCGTCCGTGTCGTCCTGCGGTGACTGGAGCCATGCCTCAAAGGTCATCTCTGCCCTGTGCGCGGGCGCGGAAGGCCGAGGTAGACGTAGCAGCGTTTGTGTCGTAGCGGGTGGCGACTGCCCGGTGCTGTTTGAGCCGGTTGATGGCCCGTTCGATGGTGTTGCGCTTCTTGTAGCGCTCTTCGTCGAAGCCTGGTGGCCGTCCACCGCGTGAGCCTTTGCGCAGGCGGGCGGCCTGGCTGTCGGCCTTCTCGGGGATGGTGTGTCGGATACCGCGACTTCGCACGCACTGGCGGCAGGGTCCGTTGCTGTAAGCCTTATCGGCCGCAACGCTGTCCGGCGTCTTGCGGGGCCTGCCCGGGCCGGGCTTCGGTACGCGGATCTTCTCCAGGACAGGCTTGAACTGGGTGCAGTCAGCCCGCTGACCTGGTGTGACGACCAGAGAGAGCGGGCGGTAGCAGCCGTCGGCGCTCAGGTGGAGCTTGGTGGTGAACCCGCCGCGCGAGCGGCCCAGGCCCTCACCTCTAGCACCACCTCCACTAGGTCCTGTCGTCAAAGTGATCTTGGGTTGTGGATCATGGTGTCGTGATACGTCGCCATGAACTGTCCGATGCCGAGTGGGAACTCGTGCAACCGCT
>NZ_LGDB01000044.1:0-5524 GCF_001279655.1 Streptomyces sp. WM6372
GCGCCGCCCCGCCGCGCCGCCCCGCCGCGCCGCGCCGCCCCGCCGTGCCCCCCTGCGGACGGGGCGCCGCGCGGCGGAACCCCGCGCACCCCGCGCGCCGGAACCCCGCGCGCCGGGCCTCGGAGGGCGAAACCCGCGGGCCGGGCCCGGGCCGCGGCGGTGGCACGCTGGCGGCATGGATCCGCACCTCCTCCGTACCTTCGTCACCGTCGCCCGGCTGTCCTCCTTCTCCGGCGCCGCCCGCGAGCTCGGCTACACCCAGTCCGCCGTGTCCCAGCACATCGCCGCCCTCGAAGGCGACCTGCGGGCCGAGCTCCTCACCCGGCGGCCCGTCGGGCCGACCCCGGCCGGGGTGCGGCTGCTGGAACACGCCGGGCCGCTGCTGCTGCGGCTCGACGCGGCCCGGGCCGACGTGCTGCGGCTGGCCGCCGCGCCGCCCGGGCGGGTCACCGTCGCCGCGTCCCCGCTCTCCGTCGGGCCCCGGCTGCTCGCCGCGCTGCCCGCCACCGGGGTCGCGCTGCGGGTGCTGCCCCCCGCCGAGGTGCCCGCCGCCGTCGCCACCGGCGGCTGCGACCTCGGGCTGGTCGACGGCCTCGCCGCGCCCAGCGACCCGCTCCGGCTGCCCGACGTGGCCCCGCTCACCGTCACCGGCGTCGGCGAGGACGGGCTCGCCGTCCTGCTCCCGGCCGGGCACCCCTGCGCCGGCCGGGCCTCGCTCCGGCTCGACGACCTCGCCGACGCCCGCTGGATCGACGCCCCCGGCGTGGGGCCGGTGCCCGCCGCCGTCCGCACGGGCCCGGCCCTGCGCTACGACGGCACCGACCTGCACGCCCTGTGCGCCCTCGCCGCCGCCGGGCACGGCCTGGTCCTGCTGCCGCGCCGGGTGGCGCAGGCCGCCGGGGCCGGCGTCGCCGTACCGCTCCGCGACCCGCGCCTGGTGCACCGTACGGAACTCCTCGCCCCCGGCACCCCGACCCCGGCCGCCACCGCCCTCGCCGCCCGGCTCACCGCGTCCGGGTAACCACTCGCGCGCGCCCCGGGGCGGCGGGAGGATCGCCCCATGGACTTCGAACGCGACCCCGACCTCGAACCCGATCCGTTCACGCACGCCGACTACGCCGCCCGGATGGCCGCCGCCGCCCAGAGCGCGGCCGATGCCGGCCTGGCCGGCCTGCTCATCGCCCCCGGGCCCGATCTCGCCCACCTCACCGGTTACCGGCCCGTCGACACCGAGCGGCTGACCCTGCTCGTCCTCGCCGCGGGGCAGGAGCCCGTACTCGTCGTGCCCGCGCTGGAGGCCCCCGACGCCGCCGAGGCCCCCGGAGCGCCCGCGCTGACCCTGCGCGACTGGACCGACGGGAAGAACCCGTACGGCGTCACCGCGCCGCTCCTCGACGCCGGCGGCCGCTTCGGGGTCAGCGACAACACCTGGGCGCTGCATCTGCTGGGCCTCCAGCGGGAGTTGCCGGCCACCTCGTACGCCCCCCTCACCGACGTCCTGCCGATGCTCCGCGCGGTCAAGGACCAGCGGGAGCTGGAGCGGCTCGCGGCGGCCGGCGCGGCTGCCGACGCCGCGTACGCCCAGATCCTCAAGGTCCCGTTCGCCTGCCGGCGGGAGACCGACATCGCCGCCGACCTGGCCGCGCTGCTGCGCGAACACGGGCACTCCCAGGTGGACTTCACGGTCGTGGGCTCCGGCCCCAACGGAGCCAACCCGCACCACGAGGCGGGCGAACGGACCATCGCGCACGGCGACATGGTGGTCCTCGACTTCGGCGGGCTCAAGCACGGCTACGGCTCCGACATCTCCCGCACCGTGCACGTCGGCGAGCCGAGCGCCGAGGAGCAGCGCGTCCACGACATCGTCCGCGAGGCCCAGCAGGCCGCCTCGGCGGCCGTCCGCCCCGGCATCGCCTGCCAGGACGTGGACCGGGCGGCCCGCGCGGTGATCACCGAGTTCGGCTACGGCGACCGGTTCATCCACCGCACGGGGCACGGCATCGGCGTGACCACCCACGAGCCCCCGTACATGGTCGAGGGCGAGGAGCGGCCGCTGGTCCCCGGGATGTGCTTCTCCGTGGAGCCGGGCATCTACCTGCCCGGCCGCTTCGGGGTGCGCATCGAGGACATCGTGACGGTCACCGACGCCGGCGGCCGCAGCCTCAACAACGCCCCGCGCGAGCTGGCCGTCGTCGAGTGAGGGCCCGAGCGGTCACACGTCCCCGGCGATGACCAGACGGTAGCCGTAGTCCACGCTCTCCTGCTCCAGCAGGCGGGCGTGGCGCCGGTGCCAGGCCCCGGAGGCCAGGTCGGCGCGCAGCCGTTCCATCGCCGGTTCCACCACGGAGGCGGGCAGCGTGGCGAAGGTCGAGCTGGCCGCCCGTACGACCGGGTCGAGGTACGCCTCCGGCCGGCGCCAGTGGGCGGTCTGGAACCCGTCCGTGAAGTCGTGCGGGACCGGGAAGGGGACCACGGTGTGGGCGTCCAGCGCCTCCGCGACCTCGGCCAGGGGGGTGAACCGGGAGTGGTCCACCTGCCGGATCTCCGGCAGGTACTCGTCGACCACCCACAGCTCGGGCCGGTGTTCGGGGTCCCAGGTGAAGACGGCCTGCCGGCGCGAGACCCGGCGCAACTCGGAGAGCCCGCGGTGCGGATCGGTCCAGTGGTGCACGGTGAGGACGGCCATGGCGGCGTCGAAGGCACCGTCCTCGAAGGGCAGTTCCTCCGCGCCGGCCTTGACCTTCCGGGGGCCGGGATGCTGGTCGAGCATGACCTGGGACGGGTCGACGGCGGTGACCTCGGCGTCCTGCGGCTCGTACGACCCGGTGCCCGCACCGACGTTGACGACGGTGCGGGCACCGCCCAGCGCCTGCCGGATCAGGGCGGCCAGCCGGGGGTCGGGCCGCCGTACGTTCTTGTAGCCGATCCCTATGCGGTCGTAAACCGCCGCCGGCGCAGGCCCGTTGTGTTCTTCCCGTGTCTGTTCCATGGGGGAAAGCTACGGCCCCAGCAGTACCGCCGACTCCGCGGGGACGTGTACGCGGCCGTCCGGTCCCGGGTGCCCGACCGGGTCCCAGGCCGCCAGGACCCGGACCCCGTTGCGGCCCAGGGCGATCGTCACCGGCTCGGGGGACAGGTTCACCGCCACCCGTACGTCGCCCCGCCGGAACGTCACCCAGCGGCGCTCCTCGTCGTACGCCACGCGCACCGCCGCCAGGTCCGGATCGCGCAGGTCCGGGTGGGTGCGCCGGAGCCTGATCAGGGTCCGGTACCAGGCCAGCATCCGGTCGTGCGGGGCGGCCTCCGGCTCCGCCCAGTCCAGACAGGAGCGGTCCCGGGTGGCCGGGTCCTGCGGGTCCGGGATCTCCTCGGCCTTCCAGCCGTGCGCCGCGAACTCCCGGCGCCGGCCGGTGCGTACGGCCTCGGCGAGTTCCGGGTCCCCGTGGTCGGTGAAGTACTGCCACGGCGTGCCCGCGGCCCACTCCTCGCCCATGAACAGCATCGGCACGAACGGCCCGGTCAGCGCCAGCGCCGCACCGCAGGCCAGCAGCCCGGGGGAGAGCGAGGCCGCGAGCCGGTCGCCGAGCGCCCGGTTGCCGATCTGGTCGTGGGTCTGCGTGTAGCCGAGGAAGCGGTGCGCGGCGGTCCGGCGCCGGTCCACCGGGCGGCCGTGGCTGCGGCCCCGGAACGAGGACCAGGTCCCGTCGTGGAAGAACGCCCGGGTCATGGTCTTGGCCAGCGCGGCGAGCGGCGCCTCGGCGAAATCGGCGTAGTACGCCTGGGACTCGCCGGTCAGCGCACAGTGCAGGGCGTGGTGGAAGTCGTCGTTCCACTGCGCGTGCAGGCCCAGGCCCCCGGCCCCGCGCGGGGTCGTGGTGCGCGGATCGCACCGGTCGGACTCGGCGATCAGGAACAGCGGGCGGCCGGACTCGGCGGCGAGCTCGTCGACGGCCGCGGACAGCTCCTCCAGGAAGGTCAGCGCCCGCCCGTCGGCGAGCGCGTGCACGGCGTCCAGCCGGAGCCCGTCGATCCGGTAGTCCCGCAGCCAGGCGAGGGCGCTGCCCAGCAGGTACGCGCGCACCTCGTCGGAGCCGGCCGCGTCCAGGTTGACCGCCGCGCCCCAGGGGGTGTGGTGGGTGTCCGTGAAGTACGGGCCGAAGGCCGGGAGGTGGTTGCCGGAGGGGCCCAGGTGGTTGTGGACCACGTCCAGCACCACCCCGAGCCCGGCCGCGTGCGCGGCGTCCACGAACCGGGCCAGCCCGGCCGGGCCGCCGTACGGCTCGTGCACCGCCCACGGCGCGACCCCGTCGTATCCCCAGCCGTTCCGGCCGGGGAAGGGGCAGACCGGCATCAGTTCCACGTGCGTGACCCCGAGCGCGGTGAGGTGCCCGAGGCGGGCGGCGGCCGCGTCGAAGGTCCCCTCGGGGGTGAAGGTGCCGATGTGCAGCTCGTACAGGACCGCGTCCTGGAGCCGCGTACCGGGCGCCGGTGCCTGCGGGGCGAGCGGCTCGAAATCGACCACCGCCGAGAGGCCGTCGGGCCCGTCCGGCAGCCGCCGCCCGCGCGGGTCGGGCCGTACGATCTCCTCCCCGGGCGCCACGCCCAGCAGGAACCCGTACCGGTCCCCGTCGGCGGCCGGGGCCTCGGCGGTCCACCAGCCCGACCGGTCCGGATCGCGTGCCATTTCGTACGTCGCCTCGCGGAGCCGCAGCGCGACCCGGTCTGTCAGCGGTGCCCACACCTCGAACTGCACGGACGGTTCCCCTCGTCTGCGGCGGTACCCGGAACGTGTGCCGCGTCCATCATCGCGCGGACGGCCGGAGGAGTTCTGGACACTCCGGCCCTGACGGGCTGACAATCACCCTGTGACGTCGAGTTTCGAGTTCCCCGCCTTCCCGGTACCGCGCCTGTCCGACGCGGAGCGCGACCGGGTGCTGGAGCAGCTCCGCGAGGGTGCCGCCCTCGGGAAGCTGTCCCACGACACGTTCCTGCGCCGTATGGAACTCGTCCTCGTCGCCCGCCGCTCGGAGGACCTCGCGGTCCTCACCGCCGACCTCGGCAGCCGCGGCGGCGGCGAAGGCCCGTGGACCCGGCGCGTCTTCGCCTGGGTGGGCCGGGCCTCGGCCGTGTCCGCCGGGGTCCGGCGGGCCTGGAACGCCGAGCGGCTGCCGAAGCTGCTGCTGCCGCACCCGAGCGCCCGGTCCCTGCGGATCGGGCGCGACCCCGGGAACGGGCTGCGGCTCACCGACGAGACGGTCTCCCGGGTGCACGCCGAGCTCGGGTTGCGCGACGGGGTGTGGGTGCTCACGGACCTCGGCTCCTCCAACGGCACCACGGTCAACGGCCGCCGGGTGACCGGCTCGGTGGCGGTCCGGGACGGGGACCAGATCGGCTTCGGCCGGATGAACTTCCGGCTCTCCTCCAGCTAGGTCCTGTCGTCAAAGTGATCTTGGGTTGTGGATCATGGTGTCGTGATACGTCGCCATGAACTGTCCGATGCCGAGTGGGAACTCGTGCAACCGCT
>NZ_LGDB01000045.1:0-5465 GCF_001279655.1 Streptomyces sp. WM6372
GGGGCAACCCCTCACGAGTTCGAATCTCGTATCCTCCGCCAGTGCCTCACCGGGCACTTGAAGGCCCCGACCGGGAAACCGGCCGGGGCCTTCTGCGTTGCTCCGTCTCACTTTCCGTCTCAGTTGTCCTGGGACGGGCCCCACAGCACTTCGCCGACCTGCCCGGCAGCTTTCTTCAGGAGCGGCGCGGTCACGTGCATGTACCGGGCTCGCATCCGGGCAGCACCACCCGGCTCCCATCCCATGATCGCGTCGACGACGACATCCGGGACGCCCAGGAGCAGGAGGACCGTCGCCGCTGTGTGGCGTGCGTCATGGAGTCGCCCATCCCGTACCCCCGCATCCTGAAGCAGCTGCTTCCACCGGTGGTAGTCCGTGTTCGGGATCAGCGGTCCGCCCGTGGGCGAGGCGAAGACGTAGCCAGTGCCTTCCCAATCCGTGCCGGCCGCTGCCTGCTCCCGCATCTGCTCTTCCTTGTGCGCGCGGAGCAGCTTGATCAGCGGATCGGGCAGCCCGATCGTCCGGCGTCCGGCACGAGACTTCGTGTTCTTGTATTCACGGCGGATCTGCTCGCGCTGCGGGCAGTACCCAGGCTTCCGGCCGCAGGGCTCCGAGCAGCCGTGCTGATACTTCGGGCGAAGCCTGTTCTTACGCGTCCGCAGATACCCGGCGTCCAGGTCGACATCCTCCCAGTGGAGTCCGAGCGCCTCCCCCTGTCGCAGGCCGAGCGCCAGGGCGACGACCCACCGGGCGCTGTTCCGGAGTTTGGAAGCCTCCAGCAGCAGCCGCTGAACCTCCTCGATGCCGTACGGCTCGATGTCCTCCTCTTCGAGTCGGGGCGCCTTGGCGATCTCCGCTGCGTTCGTGGCGACGTGACCTCGCCGCACTGCTTCACCGAGCGCGACCCGGATGGTCCGGTGGACGTGGTGCGCGGTGGCGGCCTTGCTCCCGGACTTCTGCATCTTGGCGTAGAAGGTCTCCAGGTGTTCCGGCTCCAGGCGGTCGAGCCGATGGGCTCCGAGCCCAGGGACCAGGTGCACGCGAACGTCCACCTCGTAGCCGTCGTAGGTGTTCTCCGAAACGTACTTCTGGGCAATGTTGTAGACCCAGTGCTCCGTCCAGGTCTTGACCGTCCAGCGCTGTCCGGCCTTGGGCAGCTTGTTGGCGTCCCGCTTCTTCTCCATCTCGCGGACGGCCTTAACCACCTCGGCCTGAGTTTTCCGCTCGACGTGGCGCCGGTCCGGCCGGCCATCGTCCCGAACTCCGACGGTCACGCGGCCATGCCACTTTCCGTCCTTGCCGAAGTAGATCGAGGACGCCCCGTTGGGCTGCCGGGTCCGCTTCTTCTCGGTCACGAGCACCCCCCTCAGGCCGCGGTACGGAGCTTGGCGACGTACGTGGGCAGCGCGTCCGGCGGTATGCGCCGCAGACGGCCCACGGTGACCGATTCGAGCGCCCCGGAGGCCACGAGGGCGAAGCACGTCGTACGGCCGATCCGCAGGCGGCGGGCAGCCTCCTCGACCGTCAGCAGGACGAGCGTGGGGTCATGCGGGTCGTTCACGGGCCCTCCTCAGGGTCGAGCGCGGCGCATGCCTCCCGGGCGACGTCGCGGTTGGTCTTGATGTCGTTAGCGATGCTCGCGGCGAGCCAGGACTCGCCCGGCGTGTGGCCATGGCCCGCGTAGGTCCAGTGCGCGAGGACGAGCGTGGAGCCCTCCGAGGCGTCATCGGGGTCAGGCAGGCCGCGTTCACGGCGCTCCTGGGCGGCGCGGAAGTCCGCGCGGGTCCGGCGGAGAGCTCCGAGGGTGGTCGAGTAGGCGCGGGACTTGGTGGAGAAGTGGCCGCGGAAGCCGAGCATGTGCGACCAGTGCGCAAGCAGCCGGTCCGGGTAGGCGGCATCCAGAGCCCAGCAGGCTTCGATCAGGCGCCGGGTGTGGGCGGGCAGGTGGAGCTTGTCCAGCTCTGCCAGCTCCCCGATGCGCCGGTCGGCGGTGCCCGTCGTCTCAGCGGCCTTGGTCGCGTACTTCGCGACGTAGGAGGCAACCGCGGTTTCGGTCAGCTCCTCGTGTCCGAGACCGCCGATGGGCTGGACATCGACCTGCGTGCCCCAGCCGAGGACCCGGGCGGGGAAGTCGCCGGAGGCGGGAACAGTGACGGCGACTCTGCCCGCCGCAGCCCGGATCGCATCATCAAGCAGGCCGACCGACGCCCAGGCGGGCGGAGCAGCGTCGGGCCCGTCCGGTCCGTCGAGACGTACGACGGTATGGAAGTGGACCGCCCCACGCTTCTGGAACTCGGCCACCTTCCCGAAGGAAACCCGGCACGACTCCTTCAGCGCCGTCTGCGTGATCCCGGCGCGGGCGGCGATCTCCCGGCGCAGGTAGATCGTGAAGCGCTGCCAGAGCTGTCCGGCGTAGTTGTTCCACAGCACCGCGCCCGCGTAGTCGTACCGGCTGGGATCCAGCGCTGTGCCCAGCAGCGGGTCAGTCTCGGCGTGGACGGTGCCGCAGCGGCAGCGGCAGCGGCCGGAAGACGGACGGCTGTGGACCGGGCCGAAGGACGGGGCCGTGAGGGTGGCGAACACCCGGGGGTGCTCCCGAACCGTCACGGGCACCTGCTTGGTCTCGTCGCCGGTGATCCCGGCCCGGATCAGGTGGTAGGTATCCCCCGCGTACGTCCAGGCACAGGACGGGCAGCGGGAGGCCCGCCGGTTGCCGCAGGCGACCCGTAACCGGCCGCCGGGCTCATCAGCGGTCGAGTACGAGTACAGGACATCCCCAGTGCGGCGGTCCCGGGTCACGGTCGAGCCGGACAGGTGGATCGGGTCCGAGCAGCCACCGGTACGGCGGACCTGCTCCCGCCAGCGATCGAAGCCAGGATCGGCAGCGACCCGCAGAAGGTCAGCGAGGGTGAGCGGATCGGTGCCCAGAGAGGCCGCAGCATCAGCCACGGCCTCGGGAGCGACGGGCAACCGGATCACGCAGCCACCGCCATGAGAGGGGCTACCTCGTAGATCGGCCGGTCCGAGCGCTCCAGGGCAGCGGCGCTGACTTCCGTGACGTGCCCGATCGTGACCATGGAAGCCGTGCGCTGAGCCAAGTCGAACCGCTTCTGGACGGGGAAGCGAGCGACATGAGCAGCCGTGTGGCGCGGCCTTGCCTCGTCCTCCACCCAGAGCCGCATGTACCCGCTGGCGCAAGCAGCCGATCGGTACAGCTCTTCCAGCCCCAGACGCTCAGCGCCCTGAAGGATCCAGCCGCACAGCTTCTCGTCGTCGCCCCGGCGATAGCGGTACGCAGTCGGCATCTCCGAGGCGTACAGAGCCACGGTGCGTTCCATGTTCGACAGGTCGCGGACCGAGACCGGGGCGGACTCCACAGCCTCAAGTAATGCGGGCATGATGAAAGCTCCCTTCCAGGGACGGGAGCGGCGGACTGCTTGGCGGTAGGGCGCCGCTCCCAGCTAGACATCTCTAACTTCTCTTGTGTTACCTAGATTAGTAGAGATGGCGAAGAGCACAAGCCTCCGGGGCAGACTTCTTTAGATCACTTAGATAACCTGGGTTTGTGACCGTGAGCCCAGATGATCCCCGCAGCGCCTACGCGCAGGTGGCCGACGACCTTCGACGGCAGATCGCAAGCGGAGGCCTGACGGCCGGCCAGCGGCTCGACGGGAACGCCAAGTTGGCCGAGCGGTACGGCGTTGCAGCCATGACCGTTCGGCACGCGTTGGACATCCTTCGCGATGAAGGCTTGATTGTGAGCCAGCAAGGACGCGGCACCTTTGTCGCCAGCGACCCGCCCGCAGTCGAGACGGAGCAGGCCCCGACCCTGGCCAACGAGCTGGCCGAGATCAAGGCCGCACTCGAGCTCATCAACTCGCGGCTCGACCGCCTTGAAGGGCACGTGGCCGATCTTCCGTGACCGCAGCAGACACACGATCCACGCGTTGCGCTGCCTCAGCCAGCTTCTTCCGGATCTCGTGCAGCTCCACGAGTAATCGCGCTTTCTCTGCCACCCTCACGGCGACGGCCCCCTCTCCGTCCGGCTTGATCAGCTGAGCTTCATGTGTCCGGCCAGACGCCGGATCTCCTCCGTGCGGGCATTCCGGTTGGCAGACCGCAGGTCGTCTACCAGGTTCCGGGCGACGGGCCGGTTGCGTACGTGCTGAGGAGCCACCGCGTCAGCACGGAGGATGGAGCCCGCCGCTGCCTCGGCCTTCCCGTTCATCATCTGACCGGCCGCCGTGCAGACCCAGAAGTGAGACTGCCTCTCTCCCGAGGCGATGTGCATGACGTCGACCAATTCGGACCGGGAAAGCACGTCGCGCGGGTGCCCCAGCTCTAGGCTGACTTCCACGCTGTGGATCTCCGCATTCACCGCGTTGAACTGGGTTTGGAAGACGTTGCCGTCGGCAGGGAGGTTCGCGGCTGTCCGGCGAGCCTCGGCAAGGTGGGACTCCGCTTCGGAACGGTCCCACAGACGCGACCAGGCCACGGCGGCTCGGAGGTGCATGGCACCCCACAAGGAGCGGATGTTCTCGTCCGCGGTCGAGAGATCCGGTTCGAGGTCGTCCAGGGCTCGGAGCGCCATGTCCCGCGCTGCCGCCACTTCCCCTTCGTAGAGCCAAACCCCGCAGAGGTCCCAACGAGCAGCAGCTCGAAGCGCCGGCGACTCAGCGCGCTCAGCCGCGACCAGCTCACGCTGGACAGCACTCCAACCAAGGTCGTGATGACCGAGCAGGTTCGAGGAGACGCGGGCCATGTGGCTGGCTCGGAGCATCAGCGACTCGGCGCGGGCGAGATCGTCGCCATCCGCCACGTCGCAGGCAACGATGAGATCGCGAAGGATCTGGGGGAGGACATCACCGAGGGCCGTGAACTTGGCGTCCTGACGGAGTCGCTCGGCGGCCTCCACCCGCACCGAGATCTCCGCAAGAGACGGGGGCTCGATACCACCGAGGAGAAGGGCGCCTCCGGGCATCGTGGCCTGCTGAAGAGCAAGACGAAGGCCGGGGATAGCAGCGTGGCCCGAGTCGAGTTCCGAGGAGTCGTGGCGGTAAGGCTGTCCTGTCAGCTCGATGACCTCGATGTCGAGGGCTTCGGCGAGCTGCCCAACAACGCTCATACGATCTAGCGGAAGCCGTCCGGTCTCCACCTTTGAGACCCAGCTGACCGAGCGCCCTACAGCTGCTGCCAGCTGCGCTTGGTCCCAGCCAAGTCGGCGGCGTGCTCGTGCCACCCTTTGCCCTGTGCTCAGTTCGGCCCCCACGATGGGCTCCCTTCGACTCTACGAAGGTACTCGCGCCCCCAGGACGGCACTGTCAGAAAAAGTGCCAGTGATCGCACGAAGTGCCATGGCCCGCAGGCCTGTTACAGGTTTCTCTACCTCATCAAGGCGGCTCGCTCCGCTCGCCGCGCGCGTTCCCGGCTCACCGCCGGGCCCCGACGCTCCGTGCCTTCGGCAC
>NZ_LGDB01000046.1:0-4905 GCF_001279655.1 Streptomyces sp. WM6372
GGCCGCTCTCCCAGCCGGCGAGCTGCTCGCGGACCTCGCGCAGCATCATCAGTGCGGCCAGGGCCGGGTGCAGGCCCGCGTCGGCCCCGGTTGCGCGCGAGCCGGGCGTTCCCGCGGAGGGTTGCTGCGCGTCCTTGACGGCCCGGTCGATGGCCTCCAGTGCCGCCGCGGCGGCAAGGAAGGGGATAGGCGCGGTCGGCTCTGCGGCCTCGTTCATGGCACTCTCCGTGACTCTGTCGTCCTCCTGATGACTCCTTGCTTGTCATCGTTTCGATGACATGTTACAACGGGAGCACGTTGAAGCGCATTGGCAGTTTCTGCCTGAACCAACTGGAGGTGTTTCGCGATGTTGATGCGCACTGACCCGTTCCGCGAGATGGACCGGATCGTTCAGCAGCTCTCGGGTGCGTCGGGCACGTGGTCGAAGCCGTCCGTCATGCCGATGGACGCCTACCGCCAGGGTGACGTGTACGTGATCGCTTTCGACCTCCCCGGTGTGAGCACCGACGCGATCGACATCGACGTCGAACGGAACATGCTGACCGTCAAGGCGGAGCGCCGGCCCGCGGAGAAGTCCGACGGCGTGCAGATGGAGCTCTCCGAGCGGCCCCTCGGTGTCTTCTCCCGGCAGGTCATGCTGGCCGACACCCTCGACACCGAGCGCATCGAAGCCGACTACGACGCGGGTGTCCTGACCCTGCGGATCCCGATCGCCGAGCGTGCCAAGCCGCGGAAGATCGCCATCGGCGGCGAGTCCGGCCGCAAGCAGATCTCCGGCTGACCAGCCGGCACCCGCGGCGGAGGACGGGACTCGCCCCTCCGGCACCCGTCCTCCACACCCCCCTCGCCCTTTCACTCCTCCCCGGAGGTGAGTGATGCCGATGCGACAGGAAGCGTTCCTGACCCGCGTCCGGGAACGCGGCGAGTACGAGACCGGGGAAGAAGCCGAACGCGCAGCCCGCGTCGTCCTGGCCCTGCTCGGCGCACACCTGGCCGGCACGGTGCGGGCCGAGCTCGCCGCCCGGCTCCCCGAGACCTACGCCCTGATCCTCCTGAACCCGTTGCAGGCCGCGGAGCCGCTCTCCCCGGAACGCTTCGTCCGCGCCACCGCGGCCTGGATCGAGGGCGCCACCGAGAAGACGGCCCTGTGGGACATCGGCGCGGTCCTGTCCACCGTGGCCGCCGCAGCGGGAGACGCCCTTATGCGCGAGGTCCTGCTGCAGCTCCCGCCCGGCTACGACCTCCTCTTCGGCCACCCCCGGCCCACCTGACCGGCCGACAACACAGGCCACAACCCGACCCCTCGAAGAGAAAGGCAACCGCAGCACCATGTACAACCAGCTTCGACCGAACCCGGCCCATCACGCCATGACGTTCGACCAGATGCTGGAACGCGTCCGCTACGAAGGCGCCTACCCCACCCGCGAACGCGCCCAGGAAGCCATCCGTACCGTCCTCGCTTCCCTCGGCCGTCAGGTCACCGGAGACGAGCGCGTGGACCTAGCACAGTGCCTGCCCGTCGAGGCCGCCCTCACCCTGACCGCCCAGATCCCCGCCACCGAACAACTCACCGGCTGGGGCTTCATCAAGGACCTGGCCACCCGCACCGGCGCCACTCCAGCCACCGCACGCTGGGACACCGGCGCCGTACTCGCCACCGTCACGCGCCTAGCCGGCCCTGAACTCCTCGCCCGCATCCTCCACCGGCTCCCCGGCGGCTACGCCCCTCTCTTCGGCCAGGTGCAACTGCTGCAGCCCCAGCCTGCCTAATTCCGCCCCGGCGACAGCGGTCATGACAGAGCCGGACCTCCGCCTCGCCCGGCCTGGCAGCGGCAGACCCCGAGCGGGTGGTCCGTCCAACCTCAGGCGCCCCGGTGACGGTGCGGCTTGTCGCTTGTCGCTTGACGGCGGGAGCGGCGGCAGAGGCCGCCCTGCGGAGAAGGGTGCCGGGCAAGGGCCCTATCGCGTTTGTCGGCCGGTGTGGTGCCGCCTGCCGCCTGCCGTCGGCCCTACGGTGGCCCGGCAATGGCGAGAGGAGAAGGTGCGTGCACAGCGACGGCAGCGAGAACATCGACGTCGAGGTCCACGGCAGTGCGACGGTGGTACGCCCGCACGGTGAGATGGACATCAGTCGAGCCGAGCACTTCCGCCAGGTACTCCTCGCGGCTCTGTCCGGTGAACGGTTCCCTCACGATGTCGTGGTCGATCTGCAGCACCTGTCCTTCTGCGACTCCTCGGGCCTCAACGCCCTCCTGGCCGCGCGCACCGCCGCCGCCGAAAGCAGCCAGAACCTCTACCTCGCCGCGCCCCGGGAGCAGTTCACGCGCCTGTTGAAGATCACGGGAGCCGAGGATCTGTTCACCATTGAGCCGGTCCCGCCATTCTGACCCGCCCGCATCGCGCGGCGGCCCCGTACCGCTGCCCCGTCGCGCGGTCGTCTCGGGGCGCCAGACGCGGTTGATCGCGCTGGATGACCGGGTGGGTGCCGGGCTGCTGCCGTCGGGTCCGTGCCCGGGGGGCGGCGGTATGAGCGCCGCTGCCGGGGGTTTGCCGGACGGTCCCCGGTTCCGGCCGGGGAGCGGGCCGGAGGCGGGGATGTCCGGGTGCCGTACGGATCCGGGCGGCAGCCCGTCGTGCGGGCGGCCCTTCTGCATGACGCCGGGGGGGAAGGGCGGCATGCAGCGGGGCCTGCTCCGGGAGCGCCCCATTCATGGCGAGCGGCTTCCGTTGTCTCGCGTCTAACCCGGCCTTCCTCCTTCAAACGCCTTCTCTCCAAGCTCTCTGAGACCACGTCAAGACATGCGTGGCTGGCTTGGTCGCAGGATCGCGCCGCTTCCCTGATGTGTGACGGTCAGGGCCGCGGCGGCAGCGTAGTGCGGTCGGCCCGGTTGGCCGCTGGTGTCAGCGTTGGGCGTCAACTCTCGCCCGCGCTTGTCACGCGGGATGCCGAACGCGGTGCTTGTGAGGCCGCGCGGCTGCTGGGCGTGGATATGGTCGGGTTCAGTCCGCGTCGATAGGGCGTGCGCGGGCGAGGCCCGGTGACCAGAGCGCTCTGGCGGCAGTAACACCGGGCCGCCCCACCACCCATATTTCAGCGCCCGGACGCTTCGGTGTCACAGTCCTGGCAGGCTTGTGGTCCTGCGCTGTGGGCTGGCCCGTCGGGCGCGGTATCGGGGTCTGTGCGGGCGGTTCCGGCGGGCGTGGGGCGGGTCGCGCGCGTGCGTGATGCCGGATCGGGTGGATGGGTAGGGCGAGAGGCCCGCCTGCCGCGTCGGCCTCTTCCCCTTCGGGGTGCTGTCGGCCGGGCACCGGCCGCCGTCACACGTCGCCGTCATGCAGCCGCGGCCGACGGCACCCGCTTGACCGGCCCGCTGGCTCAGTGGCGTGCGCGGCCGTCTTAGAGCGGGGTGGGCGCAATCCCCATGCGGCGGTTCCACAGCGAGGGAGGTGTGAGGGCTGGAAGCCATCCTGCGTGGGCGCCCCGACTGCCTGTTGGCTCGGGCAGGGATGGATCGGTTGGTATCGGTGAAGACTCTCCGCATGCCTGAGGACCCCGAGGAGCTTGTCGACGCCATTGCCGTCGCCGTGCGGGCGGGCGATGACCGCCGTATCGGCCTTCTGCTCGACCGGTTCAAGGAAGTGGCGGGCCTTTCCCACTTGATACGGTTGCGTGAGCGGCTGTGCGGTGCAGGCGGGGCCGCGAGGGTGAGCGCCCGTGGCATCGGGTGGAGCGCGACCAAGACTCGGTGAGGGCGGGCGGCGCGCTGACCGCAGACACGGCGAGAAGAGCCAACGGCGGGCTAATCACGGTGGCGGTCATGGAAGCCAGGGGCTGTTCCAGTCGTCGATCGCCTCCCGCGTGAGGGAAGGTTTCGGCGTATCGCGGGTCTGGTCCGTGTGGCGGGGCAGCGGCCGACTGGCAGCGAGGTAGGTCAGGACGTTGTGCCAGGTGCCGTCCGTCTGCCACAGGCGCAGGCGTTCGGCGCAGCGGTGCCAGGGTCCGTAGCGGGTGGGCATGTCGTGCCAGCGCCCTCCGCCTCGCAGCTGCCACAGGATGCCGTTGACGATGGCCCGGTAATCCGGCCCACCGGGCCCGCAGCGGGGGAGCAGCGCGCGGATCACGGTCCATTCCTCGTCGTCGAGGTCGTCGCATTCACTCACACCATGACAACGGCTCTCTCTGAGGACCGACACGCCCCTGTCAGCGGGGGTGGACGTTTCTGCTGCGCCCGGTCGCGACTCGGTGGGGCGCCGGGCACGGGCCGCGGCCGGCCCCGGGCATGTCTGCTGGAGCCTGCTCCGGACCCCGAGGCCGCCGCTGGCCTCGCGACTGCCTGGCCGACATGCTTGTCGTCCTCTGCGAGGGGCGGCCAGCTCGTGTGGCGGGCCGGCCCCGACACGCAGGGGTCGCTGGTACCGCGGGTGTGCAGGACTGTCCAGGTTGGTGGTGTCGGGGCGGGAGGCCGCGGTCGCGGAGCAGGCTTGACCGCTCGGGAGGCGGAGGCGTGTGGGGGATTCTCGTGTGGGTGGCTCGGCGACACCTGGGGAGGGGTTGTGGTGTTGGCCGGGTGAGCCCGGCCGGCCGGCCGGTGGTCCGGCTCGTGGTTGGCCGGGCCCAAGTTGAGGTGTTCGAAGGAGTGTTCATGTCGCGTGGTGTTGATCAGCAGCAGAGTTCCCGGGGGGCGTCTGCTGAGGTGTCTGCCGCACCGGCACGGGCGGCGGTGGTTCCTGGGGCGATGTCCGCGACGGCTGCGGCGCCCGGAGCGGAGTCGGTCTCGGGTAGCGAGGTGTTCGGCAGGTCCGGTGAACCGGTGTACTGGAGCGCGCCGGTGGGGACGAAGCGGGTCACGTTTTCCCTGTGGGGCGGCGGAGGCGGCGGTGCGGGGGACGGCGTCCGTGGCCAGG